>CAZNBU010000394.1:0-3655 GCA_964571035.1 uncultured Planctomycetaceae bacterium
TGCGCCTGAAGTTCGACTGGAGCAAGCGCACCACTGTTTCCCGGCCGTGAAGCGAAGGGTATTCTGCCCGCATGAAATCGGCCACCTCAAGGCTATCCAACCGCCTGCCTGTGACGCCACAACGGCAGGCGCTGACGGTTATCCTGTACTCGCAGGACAATGGGCTTCGCGGCGCCATGCTGTCGTCCATAAGCGGCAGCACCGAGTTTGACGCGAAGATCGACCAAGTCATCGAGGTTTCGACCCCCGACCAGACCGGTCACTTCTCGCTGCGCCACGGCGCGTTGTTGATCCTGGACACGGGCAGCACGCCGCTTGATCCCGATGTGCTGCGTGATCGCGGGCCCTCAGCCGTCGTGGCCACGTGGGGCGCGCGCAACTCGGGGATTCGCCCGGACTTTCACGTAGCCCCGGCAGCCGATGCAGATGCGGTTGCCGACGCACTGCGTCAGGCGCGCGAGTTGGCGTGGCTTCGGTCGCGGGCATTTCGCGAGGGCGCCACTGCTTCCAGCGCGGACAAGCTCGCGAGGCTCAACCGGATCGGCACGGCGCTGTCAGACGTACGCGCGCTGAAAGACCTGCTGGGTGTAGTGCTCACGGAAGCCCGCAACATCATGGACGCTGATGCGGGCAGCATCTACATCATTGAGCGCGGACGGGGCGGCGGATCCAGCCTCTCCGGCCGCAAGGTGCTTGGACGCGTCGAACGGCGCACCAACGCGGTTGCCGTCAAGCGCGCCGACGCCGGCACGCAGCAGCTTCGAATGCGGTTCGCCGCCGCGCAGAACGACTCCGTCGAGATCCCTTTCGAAGAGATCGTGTTTCCAGCCGACATCGAAAGCATCGCGGGATACTCCGCGATCACCGGCGAGATCATCGCCCTGGACGACGTCCATCATCCGCCGGAAGGCGCGCCCTACCGCTTCAACAAGTCGATCGACGAGAAGTATGGGTATCGCACCGTCAGCATGCTTACTGTTCCGCTGAAGAACACACTGGATGAGGTCGTCGGCATCGTGCAGTTGATCAACAAGAAGCACGATCCACTGAAGCGGCTTGAAGTAGGCGAGCCCGGCCACGTCGTTCCGTTTAGCGACGAGGACATCGAGCTCGCGATGAGCCTCGGCAGCCAAGCCGGCGTAGCAATCGAGAACGTCCGCCTGATGGACGCGATTTCGCACCTGTTCGAGCGGTTCGTGATTGCCTGCATCCAGGCGGTCGAGCAGCGCGATCCCGCGACGGCTGGTCATTCAGGGCGTGTGGACCGTTTGACGATGTCGCTCGCAGAAGAGGTGAACAGGGACAACGCGGGCACATTCAAGGACTTCACGTTCAGCGACGCGGAGTTGGTGGAGTTGCACTATGCGGCGCTTCTACATGACTTCGGCAAGATCGGCGTGCGTGAGCACGTGCTGACGAAAGCGGAGAAACTCTATCCAGCCCAGGCGCAGGCAATCCTGTTCCGGGCAGAGGTGATCCGGCGTGAGTTGCGGCTGGACTCGCTGGAGCGGGAGGCGCGCCTGTTTGCGGACGGAAAAGCGACGCACGCTGTACTTCAGGATCTGCGAGCCGATCTTGCCGCAAAGCTCGAGAAGCTGGACGGCGACCTTGAGTTTGTCCGAAAACACATCAAGCCGGTGTTCCTCACTGACGAAGCGCAGGCGCGACTCGATGCGATCTACCAGAACCCGTGGCGCATCGGCGAGGACGAGTACCCGCTGATCGACGAGAGCGAGTACAAAAGCCTGTGCACGAAGCGCGGCACGCTCAACCCCGAGGAACGCAAAGAGATCGAGAACCACGTAGCGGCATCCTGGAATTTCCTCAAGCAGATCCCCTGGACGGAAGACCTTGCCCGCGTGCCCGAGATCGCCGGCCAGCACCACGAAAAGATGAAGGGCGGCGGATACCCCAACGGAGTGCCGGCGTCCGATACCCCGCTAGGGTCGCGGCTGATTGCCGTCGCGGATGTCTTTGACAGCCTGACCGCCAGCGACCGCCCGTACAAGCCGGCAATCCCGCTGGAGCGCGCATTGCAGATCCTTCAGGCCATGGCGGATGAGGGCGACCTCGACCCGCAGGTGGTCGAGCTGTTTCAGCGCACACGCGTCTGGGAGAAGCTTAAGCTCAAGGTCGTGCGCATGGCCGACGCCAGCGAGTCGCAGAAGGCAGCCCGTTGACGTTTGGCGCTCAGTTTGTCGAGTCCCGCTAGAGACGCGAACGCCAGACAACAGGAGACGAGAAGTTGGACCAATCCAAAATCCAGAATCCAAAATCCAAAATCATCACCGTTGCCCACTCGCCGGACGCCGACGACGCCTTCATGTTCCACGCGCTGGCGAACAACAAGATCGACACCGGGTGGCTGACGATCAAGCACGAGCTGTGCGACATCGAGACGCTGAACCAGCGCGCCAAGACCGGCGAGCTGGACGTCACCGCGTGCAGCTTTCACGCGTACCCCTACATCGCCGACAAGTACGTCATCACGCGCGCGGGCGCCAGCATGGGCGACCGCTACGGGCCGATCATCGTCAGCCGCGAGCCGATGAACCCGAAAGATCTCGACCGGCGCAAGGTTGCAACGCCAGGCCCGCTGACGAGCGCGACACTGGCGCTGCGGCTGTACAACGACCGTGCGCACCCGGTGCACATGAACTTCAACGAGGTGCAGAACGCTGTGCTGGACGGGCGAGTGGACGCAGGCGTGATCATCCACGAGGGCCAGGTGACATACAACGACCTCAACCTGTTCAAGGTCGTGGACCTAGGCGAGTGGTGGCACATCAAGCATGAGCTGCCATTGCCGTTGGGATGCAATGTCGCCCGCCGCGACCTGGGCAACGAAGTGATCGCCCAGTTCAGCAAGTGCTTCAGCGCCAGCATCAAATATGCGCTGGACAACCGCGAAGAGGCGCTGGACTACGCGCTGAGCTACGGGCGCGGTTTGGATCGCGCACGCGCTGACAAGTTCGTCGGCATGTACGTCAACGACTACACCGTGGACATCGGCGACGACGGCATCCAGTCCGTCAAGCTATTCCTGAAGCTGGGCCGCGAGCGGGGATTCCTCGACAGCGACGCCCAACCGGAGTGGATCTAGCACGGTCGCTTTCGAACCCCGCCCGCATGCCTTATCCTGTAGGCATGAGCGACGATGCCCCGTCCGATCCCGACAAGCGCCTGGCGATGCGTCGCTTTGCCGGCGACGCCGTCAAGCACGCAACGCGCTTCGTGCCGGGGTCGCGCATCGTCAGCAACTGGGACCCGGAGCTGTTCCGCAAGCTCTACGACGCCGGCATGACACGCAATACGGCTGTGCCGCGCGATTTCACCGATATCCATGGGCGCAAGTTCTTCCGCCCGCCGGGCGCGCTGCACGAGACCGAGTTCCTGGACACCTGCTCGCGCTGCAACAAGTGCGTCGAGGCGTGCCCGGAAGGTGTCATCCACGCAGCCAAGGAAGGCGACGGCCCGCCCAAGGGCACGCCGATCCTGCGTCCCAACCACGGTGCCTGCACCATGTGCGGCGACTGCATGGACGTTTGTCCGACCGGCGCGTTGAAGCCGACGCCCGTGGGGGAGATCCGCGTCGGCATCGCGGTTGTTGAGCCGGACACATGCCTGGGCTACCAGGGCAAGTCCTGCCGCGCCT
>CAZNBU010000395.1:0-3653 GCA_964571035.1 uncultured Planctomycetaceae bacterium
CTCCATCAGCGAGATCAGCGGAGAAATGACCAGCGCGTTGCCGCCGCGAGCCACCCCCGGAAGCTGATAGCAAAGCGACTTCCCGGCGCCGGTGGGCATAACCAGAAGCACCGACTCGCCGCGCGCCAGCAGCTCACAAGCCCCCAACTGATGAGGCCGAAACCCGGGAAACCCAAACCGCTCGCGAAGAATGCCCGCCAGATCCATGCGGCGGAGTATAGCGGCGCCGGCGGCCGGTGCCGCAATTCGCTAGTCTACATTGAAGATGTTCGAGACTTCGGCAGTCAGGCCTGGCAGTAGCGCTGACTGAGCGGTCTGCCCGTCTTTGACCACGCTGTGCTCGACGAACTTTCCATCACGCAGAGTGAGGATCGTTACTTTGCGATCGTGCGGATCGACGATCCAGTACTCGGTGATGCCGGCGGCTTCGTACTCTCTGCGCTTGTCGATGTAGTCGCGCTTGCGGTCTTCGGCGCCCTCGCTGACGACCTCCATCAGAAGGTCGGCGCCCGTGAAGTACTTGTCTGCTGCCCGCGGATCGTCCTTGCGCAGGAAAGCCATCAAGTCAGGTTCCCGGACGATTTCTTCAGCGATACGCATACGGATCGGCGCGAAAAAGGCTTCGCCACCGGATGGCACCACGACCGACTTCAACAACTGGATCAGATACCACACGATCTGCTGGTGGGTTCTCGTTGGCATGGTCAGGAATTCCAGTACGCCGTGGTCGTACTCGATCAAGCGGTTGGTTTCGATCGCAAGGTAGGCGTCCACACTCCAGTGGCCCTGGGGTGGGTACAGCGTAGCCAGCTCCCAAGCCGGCTCGCCGGGCTTGCTGCGAATGGGGTAGTCTGCGGTCTTGCCCATGTACTCAGTCTACCCGCCCCGCCAGTTCCGGCAACTTGAAGCGCGGTAAAGTCTCACCACGGGCGGACGGGCGTCGGCGCCGCGGTCGATCAGCGCGCAGCCCGGGAATCCAATCCGGATCGAGCACAAACAGGTGCACCACCAGCATGCCGAACGTCAGGTCGGCGAACCCCACGGTTACCAGCACGCCGAGGTGCATCACGGTCATGCCCGCCCATGCCAGCTTGCGCGTCAGCCGGTGCGCGCACATTGGCAGGAATAGCAGCTCGGCGGCGACAACGCCCCAGGCGGCGCAGCGCAGCACCCACTCCGGAATCATGCTTGCAACCCCGCCCGTCGCACCGCGCGCAAGCGGGTTGTCGAGCATCAGCATCAGTGCGGTACCGTCCGCCCAGTGCGGGCTGATCAGCTTGGTGTACCCGCTGAAGCTGTAGCCCGCCCCCAGCGCGATCCACGCGACAACCAGCAACGCACGCGGCAGTCGCCATGCCGGGTCACGCTTGGCGGTCAGGGCCAGCGGCTCGCCGGGCGGCACCAGCGCGAGCATGAGCAGGAGCAGCCCCACGTACGGGATTCCGGGGTTCAGGATCAGGTTGTTGCGCGCCAGCAGGTACGCCCACCCGGCCCATAGCAGCGGCCCGACCGCGCGCCGCCAGAAGCCCAGCGTCAGCGCGACCGACAGGCCCAGCAGCGTCGCGACCAGCGCTGTCGCCGCTCCTGGCGAGCCCAGCAGCGCGAACAGCGGCGCGAACGGCCCCGGTGACGAGTTCAACGCGGCGTCGCGGATCACGCCCTCGTTGCTGAACAACTCCGCCGCCCAGGGCAGCAGCATCGCAAAGTGCACGCACAGGTACGCGCCAAAGGCAACGCGGAACGCCGTGAACACCCAGGCTTGCCTATGCATCGCGGCCCCCAAGGTCGTAGGTGTACGCATAGGTCTCAGCATCCACTCCCGGCTTGGGCGTGATGCGGATGTGCAGCCGCACCAGGTCATCCGGCAGGCCCAGCTCGCGGCGCAACCCGCCGTCGCGGCGGAACGCGTAGTCCACCACCTCATCCCGCAGTTCGTCGTCCAGCCGCGGCGCGAACGCCAGCGCCGCGCCGTACACGTTGCGGCGGTTGTACGGCCCGCGCATGCGCTCGTAAGCTTCCGGCGTCATCAGCACGCGGTGTTCGCGGCTGGCGGCGTCAATGCCGACCAGTTCAAAGTCCATCGCGAACGCCTCGTAGCCATCCTTGTCGCAGAACACCTTGGGGTACGGCGCCGCGCCCGTGCCCGCGACGGCTTCACGCAGCGGCTCACACCCGGCAAGCCCGGCTGCCATTTGCGACAGCGCCAAGATCAGCAACAACACCGCGCCGATGGTGGCGCGGCTCACGCCGCTCGTCTTGCTTGCCATGCGTGGTTCCTCCGATGACGGGGACGATTCACGTCGCGACCAGCCAGCATTGCCGCGAAGCGCTGCTCGCGCAGGGGTTCAAACCCGCACTCGACCTCTTCTCCGCGCCGCGGGTTGTGGAACGTGCCGAACACCAGGTCGACTAGCGGTAGGTCGGCGTAGTTCATGCGGTGCCGGTTGCGCTGGTGATGAACGCGGTGCATCTCGGGGCGCTGGATGATCCACCCCACCCAGCGCGGTGTACGGATGTTGCTGTGGTAGAAGAACTCGGCGACCGCTGTGAACAGACTGAGCAGTCCCGCCGCGTCAGGCGTCAGGCCCAGCAGCGGGTATGCGATCCACGTACTGAGGATCGAGTTGACGACGAACTCCGACGGGTGCTTGTACAGTGCGGCGAACACCTCAATGCGCCGCGTGCTGTGGTGCACCTGGTGGAACACGCACCAAAGCGCGGGGACTTCGTGCCGCGCGCGATGCCACCAGTAGTAGACGAAGCTTGAAACCGCGTACCCAGCCAGCGCGGCCACGGCGATCGGCCACGCGCCCAGATGCAGCAGCGACGCGCCGCCAACCCAGCGCTCCCACGTGAACCCGGCGAGCACCACCACGCCGGCTTGCAAAGCGTTCAGCGCAATCGCGCGAGGCCAGAAACCCGGCACACGAGGCAGCGACCGCGCAGGAGCAACTCGCTCCAGCAGGAGCATCCCAACACCGGCAGCAACAATGACCCCGATCCATTGCATGCCGTCATTATATATAACCCATAACGACGGAATGCAATAGCCAAATGTCAACTGCCGACACTGCCGGTGTTGCGTAGGCCTGCCGTCGAAAGTGTCCCGGGATGACGCAGGCATGCGGGCTTAGGCGGGTGCGGACGAAGTGCTATGATTGCGGGATGAGCGCCCCTGCCATCCGGCCTGCGGTGGAATCCGATGCGCCCGCGATTGCGGCTGTGCAGATTGAGACGTGGCGGAAGGCGTACGTGGGTTTGATCGCCCAGGACTACCTCGATTCGATGAGCGAGCAGGAGTTTGCCGACAGGTGGGCGCGCAACATCGCCGCGCCTGCTATCGAATCGCGGCGAAACTGGGTGGCGGAGCTGCACGGCGCTGTGATCGGGTTTCTCGCCTGCGGGCCGTCGCGGGATGAAAACGCCGACAAGAGCATCGTCGGCGAGATCTATGCGGTGTACGTAAGACCCCAGGCATGGGGCACCGGCGCCGGGCGCACGCTGATGCGGGCGGGCATTGAACACTTGCGCGCCCAGGGTTTTCGTGAAGCCATGCTGTGGGTACTGACGGGCAACGCGCGCACGCGAAGGTTCTACGAGATAGCGGGCATGAAACCCGACGGCGGCACCAAGATAGACACCCGAGGCGGGAT
>CAZNBU010000396.1:0-3633 GCA_964571035.1 uncultured Planctomycetaceae bacterium
CAACCGCAACCCAGCCGTACACCCTGAACGTCCAACCAGCCCCAACCCCACCACCCATAAACAACGACCCCGGCAGCGACGGCGACAGCAGTTGCAGCGCCACGAACGGCGCAGGCTGGTGGTGGTTGCTTCTTGCCTTGGGAGGGGCGCGACTGGGCCGCCGACGGCAATCGGTGGGTTGATCTGTGAGAGTGATTCGGCGATCTGGTCTTGCGTACTTCTCCCGGCCTGCCCACGGCTTCCGCCGTGGGCTTTCATGGGGAGGGGGTCAGGCACTTTTTCTGGCAAACCGCCGCCAGAAAAAGAGCCAGACCCCTTGGGCGCGCAAATTGAAAGTGCCACGGGCTGTCAGGCCCGTGGCACCGCTGGTGCTCTGGACTGCGCTGCCTAGTTCTCGCCGACCTTTACGCGGGCGAAGGCTGCGAGCTTCAGGGTCTTGCCTACGCTTTGCACGTGCTGCTCTACGCTGGCGTTCGGGTCCTTTACGAACGGCTGGGCCAGCAGGGTGTGCTCCTTGAAGAAGGCGCTGAGCTTGCCCTCGGCGATCTTCTCCTGGATGTTCTCCGGCTTGCCGCTCGCCTTGGCCTGTTCCATGGCGACCGCCTTTTCGCGGGCGATCGCATCGGCGGGCACGTCGTCTTTGGTCAAGCCGACCGGGTTGGTCGCGGCCACGTGCATGGCGATGTCCTTGGCGAGAACCTTCTCGCCTTCGCTGTCGCCCTTGCCGCCGCTGAACGCCACCAGCACGCCCAGTTTGCCGTCGCTGTGGATGTACTGGCCGAAGAACCCGTCGCCTTGCAGCGACAGACGCTCAACGCGCCCGAGCTGCATGTTCTCGCCGGTCTTGGAAACGAGGCCTTTGATCGCGTCGCCGACCTTGCCGCCGGCGGGGTGATCGAGCTCGTTCGCGTCGCCGTCGCCCTTAGCCGCTGCGTCCGCGATGCCCTGCACGAGCTTGCGGAACTCCTCGTTGTTGGCGGTGAAGTCGGTCTCGGTCTGCAGCGATACCAGCGCGGCTTTGCGGCCGTCGGCGCTGAACGCGATGGCGACGCGGCCTTCCGCGGTTTCGCGCCCGGCGCGCTTGGCGGCTTTGACTTCGCCCTTCTTGCGCAGGTCGTCAATCGCCTTCTCGACGTCGCCGCCGGCTTCTTCAAGGGCGCGCTTGGCGTCCATCATGCCGCAACCCGTGCGTTCGCGAAGTTCCTTGATCAGAGCCACAGTTATTTCTGCCATGGATAGGTCCTCGTGTGTCGGTACGTCGTCCGTTAACGATTTTGGATTTTAGATTGGGGATTTTGGATTGGCGCGTTGGGGGCATTCAGGCGCCCCACTCAATCCAAAATCCAAAATCTAAAATCCAAAATCTTCCCTGCCTGCTTGTTAACGCCTGGCGGTTGCGTCCTCAATCCTCAGTCTTCTCAGCCTGCTCGGCCTTGGGTGCCGCGGCCTCTTCGGGCTTCTTGGCCGGCGGCTTGCGGCGCACGGTGGGCGCCGGCGCCTTGTCGGACTGCTGCTCCTGCGCTTCCTTGGCGACGGCTTCGGCGGTGGCGTCGATCTGCGCCTTCTGCTCGGCGCTGCGGGGGCGGCCGCGGCCGGCGCGTTCGCGCTGTGGGCGGCGTGCCGGGCGGTCCTGGCGCTGGCGCGTCGGAACATCGTCGAAGGCGCGGATTTCGGCCTTCAACTCAAGGCCCTGGCCGCTTTCCTTCAACTTGCGGCCTTCAAGGCAAGCGTCGGCCAGCGACTTCAGCACGATCTGCAGGCCGCGCACGCTGTCGTCGTTGCCCGGGATGACGATGTCGATGCCTTCCGGGTTGCTGTTGGTGTCGATGATCGCGACGACGGGGATTTCCAGCTTGTTGGCTTCCTTGATGGCGATGGATTCCTGGCTGGCGTCCACCACGACAACCGCCGCGGGCCGGCGGTCAAGGTTGCGCGGGCCGTCCAGGGTGTCGAGGATCCTGCGCTTCTCGCGCCCGACCACCGACTGCATCTTCTTGGGCATGCGGCCGAACGCGCCGGTGGTTTCAAGCTTCTCCAGCGCTTCAAGGCGCGTGAGGCGACGGCGCACCGTCGCGAAATTGGTCAGCGCGCCGCCCAGCCAGCGCTCGCACATGAAGGCCTGGCCGGCCCGGCGGGCCTGCTCGCGCAGGATGTCCTTGGCCTGGCGCTTGGTGCCGACGAACAGCACGTGGGCTCCGGTGCTGCAGATGTTTCTAAGGAAGTGACGCGCGGTGATGATGCCGCGCAGGCTTTCCTTCAGGTCGATGATGTGAATGCCGTTGCGCTTGTCGCGGATGTAGCGCCGCATGCGCGGATCCCACTGGCGGGTGCGGTGTCCGAAGTGGAACCCGGAATCAACCAGGGCTTCGGGCGTCAGCGGTGGAATCTTTTCGGACCAGGTGTCCGGGGCCTTCTCGTCGAGAATGGTGGAAATCGAATCTTCGCTCATGTCGTCCTCACGGGCACTTCCTTATGGTGGGGCCGTTCAGGCACAGCCCCAAGGAAGCCCATGTGTAATGGCCAGGCAACCGCCCCGGCGCTCGCCGGGCCTAACGGATGCGGGGCGGAAGTGTAGCGGAGGGCGGTTTGGTGTCAATCAGGGGAGGGGTCTTGTCCGCGACTTCCGTCGCGGGCTTTCGGCACGGAGTGACGCGCCGATGACCCTGTGGTCGCGCTCGCGTTAGATGCCGCCGCCACAAGGATTTACCCCTTGACCTCGGGTGCGGAGGGATTAACGTTCCATGTCTGGCACCCCCCTCTAACGTGTACCGAACAAGCTGAATTCACCCGCAATTTGGCGTGTGGGAGTAGCACGTGCACACCATTACCAAGGTCCTCATCATCGTAAACCTGGTCGTGTGCCTGGTTCTCAGCCAATTCGTCTGGATCTCATTGGCTGGCAACGTGCAGTGGCGCGAGAAGTACGAAATCGAGCGCGCTCGCAGGCATCAAGACAAGGACATGCTGGAAAAGGCGTACGATGAACTTTTGGCTGCCCAGGCAGCGAACCAGCAAAGCTCAGCCAAGCATGACGTTGAGCTTGCTTCAATGTACGCCCAGCAGCAGGTGCTGGAGGTATGGCACGCTGAAGCCAAGATTGCGTCGGAAGATTCCATGAGGATCGCCGACGAGTTGGTCGTGGCCACGGCACCCTTCAGCCAGATCGACACCAGCTACAAGGGTTTCGTGAGCAGCCTGCAGGCGAACGTCGCCGAGATGGGCCGCATCCGCGCCGACGTTCTGTCGCAGCGCGGCGCGCGCCTGCTTGAGGTGGCTGAGGCGCATGACCGCTACGCCGAGAAGCATGAGGCGTACCGCCGTCTTGAGCACCAGATGTTCCTTCTTCAGGAAGAGCTTGAGCGCCGGGAAGACCAGCGCGCCCGCTACCGCTGGCTGCGTCCCGACATCCAGAAGGATCTGGGTGACAACGGCCCGGTGATCTTCGCGCAGGTAAGCTGGGCGCAGGGCGGAACGCTGCAGCTCAACAAGGGCAAGCGCGACGGCGTGCAGCACTATCAGGTGTTCACCATCACCCGCGGCGGGTCAACCATTGCCGTCGTCAAGGTGGTGGACGTGCAGAACGAAACCTGTGAGTGCGTCGTGGTCGACCTGGTGAATGACAAGGTCAAGCCG
>CAZNBU010000397.1:0-3630 GCA_964571035.1 uncultured Planctomycetaceae bacterium
GCGTGTTGTTGCCCTTGGAATCGCGGTTCACGCCCTCTTCGTCGGTTTCGCCGATCACCGTGCCGGCTTTCACTCCGCCGCCGCCGAGCACCACGCAGAAGTTGTTCGGCCAGTGATCGCGACCGTCCGTTGCGGTGATGCGCGGCGTGCGGCCGAACTCGCCCATCCATACGACGAGCGTGCTGTCGTACAGGCCGCGCTTTTTCAGGTCGTCGATCAGTGCCGCCCACGGCTGGTCGATCTGCTTGCACAGGTTGGCGACGCGGTTGAAGTTGTCGTCGTGGGTGTCCCACCCGCCCTGCACCACCTCGATCGCGGGCACGCCGGCTTCCACCAGGCGGCGCGCGATGATCAGTGAATCCGCGAACTGGCCTGTGCCGTATGCCTTGCGCGTCTCTTCGGGCTCGTCGTCGAGGTAGAACTTCTTGCGCAGCGGGCTGTCCATCAGGCGGCGGGCCTTGTCGTACATGGCTTCGTGAGCCTCGACCGCCTCCTCGCCGCGGCGCTTGGCGAAGTCTTTCTCCATCTCCTTCACCAGCTTCATGCGGCGCTCCATGCGGTCCTTGTCCACGCCCTTGGCGTAATCAAGGTTGTCGATGCGCGCGCCCGGCCGCGAAATCACGAACGGGTTGTTCTCAACGCCGACGTAGCCAGCCGGAAACGGCGAGCCGCGCAGCTTCACGAAGTTCGGCAGGTCGAAGTCGGCTTTTCCAAGCTGCTGCGCCACGATGCTGCCCAGGCTGGGGTGTCGCACGGTCGGGTTGGGGGCGTAGCCGGTGCGCATCAGGTAGGCACCGCGGGAGTGGTTGCCTTCGCGCGTGGTCATGCTCTTGATCAACAGCAGGTCCTTGGCGCGCTTGGCGATGTGCGGGAGGTTCTCTGCGGGCGTGAACCCGGGGACTTCGGTTTCGATCGCCTTGGTCGGGCCGCCGTTCTTGGCGCCCGGCTTGGGGTCGAAGGTTTCCATTTGGGAGGGTCCACCTTCCATATAGAGGTGGATGACGGCCTTGATCTTGCTGTTTCGGACGCGGGTCTCTTCCTGGCCGAAAACCTTGCCGCCAAGGAAGCTGCTGGTGACCATCAGCCCACCCGCAGCGGCGCTGGAGCGCAAGAAGTCGCGGCGGGTTACGTTCCATTCGGTCATGGGTTCCTCCCTCGTTGGCCTGGCTTACCTAACCCCGTCGTTGAGCTGCGGTATCGTTGGATTTCAGTTGAAGTTGGAAGTTGAAGTTGGAAGTACGGCCGGGTGACTCAATTTCTCGGTTTCCACCACTTCAACTTCCCCTTCCAACTTCAACCGGCAGTCAATGTCTGTTCACAAACTCCGTTGTGTTCATCAGCGCTACGAACAGGTCCTCGTACACCGTGTCGCCGCCGTCCCACCTGGCGACGATGGCATTCATCCTTGCGATGTCGCGGCCCGAAGGCTGACGCCCCAGCACCGTCATGAAAATCAGCTTGATGCGGTCGTTGGGGTACTCGTACTTGGCCAGAATGTCCTGCAACGAGTGGTTCAGCCCCTGCGGAATCAGCTCCGCGTTCAGGAACATCAGCGCCTGCAGGATGTTGCCGTCGTGGTTGTCCACGTCCTTGATCACCGGGTCGCCGCCCCATGCGTCGCGGATCAGCCGCCGCACGTACCCCTTGTAGTTGCGGATCCGGTCGCGCGTCATCTTCCAGCGCTTCTCGTCCTCGGTCAGCTTGTTATCCGGCACGTCGCGCACTTCGCCGTGCGGGTTCAGCCGGTCGATGCCGACCACCTTGAAGATGCTGTTCTCAACCATCTCCGGGGTCAGGCTGCGCACGTACTGACGCGAGTAGTAGATGCGGTCTTCACGGTTGGTGCGGTTCGGCTGCACCTCGCGCTGGTAGATCTTGCTGGTGGTGATGGCGCGAATCAGGTAGCGGGTGTCGAACCCGCTGGCGGCGAAGTCCTTGCCCATGACTTCCATGACCACGGGCAGCGGCGGCTGATTGAAGCTGTTGAAGTCATCCACGGGGTTGATGAACCCGACACCGAGGAAGTAGTCGAGGTAGCGGTTGACTGTCATCTCGCGGAACCAGGCGTTGTCGCTGCCGGTCATCCAGTCGGCGAGCGAGCGGCGCAGCGTCTTCTCCTGCTCGTACTTGTAGGCCTCAGCGCCCAGGTACTGCGGCACCTTGTACTTGCCTTTGAGGCGCAGTTTTTTCGCCACATCCATCTGGTTGCTGACCGGCGTGTCGATCGTGTACCACCAGCGGTCATCCCCCATGTTGCGGGCGCCGGTGCGGAACAACCGGAAGAACCCGGTGAACCCCTCGAAATCGTCCATCTTCCAGTCTTCGTAGGGGTGATCGTGGCACTCGGCGCATTGGATCTGGCGACCCAGGAAGATCTTGCTGGTCAGGCCGGACATGGCGACGCGGTCGTTCTCGAAGTTCAGCAGGTACCCCATGGCGGGGTTTTCGCGCGAGTCGCCTTCGACTGCGATCAATTCATGCACCACCTTGTTCCACGGGCGGTTCTCGGCGAACGCCTTGCCCAGGTACGCATCGAGCATGTTGTGGTAGGTGCCATTTCCTTCGCGCTCGGTCATCACCACGCGCCACCAGGTTGCCATGTGCTCGGCAAACTGGGGCGAGGCGAGCAGCTTGTCGACGATGGCTTCGCGCTTTTCCTGGCCGCGGTTGCGGTCCACATCGCGCCCGCCGGGGTTGAACGCGGCGATCTCTTCGGGTGAAGGCGGCGCGCCGGTCAGGTCGAGATAAATTCGGCGCAGGAAGGTGTCGTCGTCGCAGATGTCAGCCGGCTTGATACCGGCGTTGTCCTGCAACTCCTCGTAGGCGGCATCCAGCGAGTCGCGGACTTTTTTCCAGCTCTGGCCGAGGACAGGCGCCTCGGTTTTTTTGCTGTCGTCCGCCTGCACGTATCCCGCCACGCCAAAGGCGATGGCTGCGGCAGCAAGCAGACTGAGCGTCAGGTTTTGTCGCATCGGCCCCTCCCACGGGGAACCCAAGGATACACGCCAGCACACAAAATACGCGTAAGCCTATGCGGCGAGTTTACCAGATTCGCAAAGGGAAAATGGGTGGTAACCTGCCCGCAAACCGTTCCACATAAGGCACAGTGCTACCGCGCCCCGGTTTGTAGCCTGCAACCCCTGTAGATCCGCGGGTTTCAGCCGATTGCGCAGAATCACAAGCCGGTTGCGGAACAGGGAACCTGGGAGAATTTTGTGAAACAATGCGCCCTGCTGCTGTCTCTGGCCCTGCTGGCCCTTGCCGTTGCCGGCACCGGGGTGCAGGGCGATGACGACGCCAAGGCGGCGCGCGAGCAGGTACGCGAGGTCAAGAAGGCCTGGAAGGACGCGAGCAAAGCCGACAAGTACCGCCTGCTGCTGCGCCTTGTGCGCTGGCGCGAAAACAGTGTCTCCAAGTTTCTGTGCGACGTGATCGAGGACGAGCCTGACGACCAGGTTGCCTCGTGGGCGGCACACACGCTTGTAAAGCATGAGAATCCGGACGACCAGAAGGACCTCGTCAAGCTGTACAACCGCGCCAAAACCCCCGGCCGGCGCGCCTCCTGCATCCGCTGGCTCGGCGTGTACGGCAAAGACGCGCCGCTGAAGCTGATCGAGCAGGTCTCCCTGG
>CAZNBU010000398.1:0-3613 GCA_964571035.1 uncultured Planctomycetaceae bacterium
CACCGTCTGAGCCGTACCAGCCGTAGCCGAAACCGTCAGCGTAGGGCCAAGGGGCGACATGACGAAGCTGGCGCCGTATGTGCAAGCCGGATTAGTGAAGCCGGTCGTAGACGTGGTTCCGGAGGTGTACAACCTGGTCGTCAGGGACTGGGTTGCGGTGTTAAAGTCGGCGCAGTGACCTACTGTGCCCGTGCCGGAGCCCGCGGCACTGTTAATGATGTGGACCATCAATCCGTTTGTTCCACTCCATGTGTAGTTCGTCTGAAGGGGGACACGCCAGTGCTCATTGGCCGTCGTTGTGTTCACCGTGATTGGCCCCTGGTAGACGAGCGTCTTGGTTGACGGCAGCCAGTTGGCGTCAAACGTCGTATTCATCGTGGTCTGCGTTGCTGACGTTTCTCCCATGTAGATGGTGACGCTGGCCCACGTGAAGCTGATGGGGCTGATGAATTGTGTGCCGAACTCGGAGATCACTCGTGGGCTGCCGGGATTACCGAGTTGCGACGGTTCCCACCAGGTCTGAACCTGGCTGGCGGCAATGAAAGGATACGAAGTGGTATTGGACGCGACCGGCGCGCTGTGGTTTACCACGGTCTGGCCGTACGCGGCTGAGCTTGCCAATACGAGCAGGGCAAGCAGGCTCCAACGAATCGACATCGGGAAGTCCTTGGTGGGCGTACTCAAGGATGAGTGCCGGTCCCCACAAACCGATCACCACCATGTGTAGTCAAATGGACCACCAGTGTAGGCGCTTCACCGGTGCAAATGCAACGATTTGTCGCCTAAACCGTGATCGTGAAGAAGCCCCGCAACGACATCAATGCGCGCTCGCGGTAGGTCGAGTTATCGTCCGGCGCCCTTTCGGTCCACGTCTTCCGGCAGCTCGACAGGTTGAACCACGGTTTTGAGGTCGTCGGATCGAATGGTTACCGCTCGGTCGATTGCGACGAAAGCGGTCCATGCGGTTGCGAGACGCTCATCAATCCCGAAATGCGTCAGGTCGGCGATTGCGGCGTCGCGCGCCTTGGACTCAGTCGGAAGCGTGGCTTGCAGGTTGCCCAGGCGCCAACTGGCCCATAGCGGGCGCAGCGATGCGTGCTTGTCCTCAAGCTCGGGGAAAGTCACCGGCAGGTGCGTCTCCCCCTCACCGAGATAGCGCAGCGTGCCCTTGGCGGGTCCCGAGAATCTGCCGGCAGCACACACTACCTGGCCAGCCTGCAATACCGGCAACTTCGCCGGGACAAGGTCGCTCACCGGCAGCTCGCCCCAGTCAAGCGACGCGCCCCTGACCGCACCTTGGCCGAGAAACTGTACGAATGCCGCGACAGCATCTTCGTTCGCGCCGGCGTCGCGAGGAATGCAGTAGACGGCTTTGCCGTTGCCCGCTGCCGCGACCCCATCAATCAGTTCCCGGTTCACAGAAGACCCGACGCCAAATACCAGAAACTGGGCTTGCTCAGCGTTACTGCGCACGAACTCGACAATTGCCGGGGCTTCGGCGACATACCCGTCGGTCAGGAAGGCGAACAGCTGCTCGCGCCCGCCTGAGTCTCGGATCTGCATCGCTCGCTGTATCCCCTCCTTCATGTTGGTCCCGCCGCCGGCCTTGAACCCGTCCAGTTGCCGAAGGGCCTCATCCACCGCGTCGGCGTCCGCGGAGCGGTGGGCGTCGAACACTTGCCCGTTGCGCCCGGAGAACCAGACGATGTTGAAGGTGTCGCTAGGGCTCAGGTTCTGCAGCGCCTGGCGGACGACGCTCTTGCACATCTCGATCGGCTTGCCGGTCATGCTGCCGGAAATGTCCATCACGAAAGTGACCTCGCGCGGGCCACGCGTGGTTTGCGGGTGATCGGGGCGGAGCATCATGCAGAACCACCCCGGCGACGACTTGTCCGGCTTGTGCGTCAGAAGGACATGGCGCGGCCCGCCGTCGACCAGGGTCCAGCGCAGGATGAAGTCGCGGTTGGGAATGTCGTCGTCGGCGGCCAGTCGAATCTTTCGGGTGCTGGGGCCGCTGACTTCAACGTCGGCCTCGTGCGCCACCACGCTGAGGTCGGCAATCGCGAACCCGCTGTCGAGGACCACTTCAAGCGCGATGTCGTGGCTGCTGCGGAACCCGGGGGGCAGCGTCGGCGGCATCACGCGCGAGGCATCCGGCACGCGGTCTGTGTCACGCGAGACGCCGTGCCCTTTCACGCGCGAATCGGTGTCGGGTGTTTCAGCCTTCTCTTTGCCTGCGACGAAGTAGGGTCCGACGACCATCGGGAACACCCACTCAAAGGTCTGGTCCTGCTGCACCATGCGCTCGAAGTAGGTCACGCGCACATCCACTGTGGCGCCCGGCGCGATGTTGCCTATGTAGTGGTTGAACACGTTCCCGCGCTCGCGCGTCATGATTGCAGCCGTCTGCCCGCGCGCGATCGCCTGCGTGTAGACGCGCTCAGCCTCGGCCCTGGCGCGCACAACGGCGCGGATGGTGCGCTGGCCAATCTGCATGGAGAAGTCCGTCACCGCGGCGAGGTGCGGCAGCGGAAAGCAGTAGACCGCCTCAATCGGCACTTCGTGTCCGTTGCGGAAGGTCTGCGTGACCTGGGTGCTGGCGACGATGCCGCTGATTACGGCTTTCACGTCGGTGTGTTGCAGCGGCAGCGGCGTATCGGGTTCGTACTCACCGCATGAGAACAGTGTGCCCTGTGTCGGGACCGGCGGCAGAACCTCGCCGTCGGGTGCGTCCGGCGCTTCATCCTTGTCGCTGTCCCGCTTGTCCGGTTGAGTGCGTGCAGGCGGCTCCGGCGGGTCCAGCAGCAGGCAGACGGCAAGAGCGGTGGTGCCTGCGCGCCCAAGCGGCGCCTGCGGGGCCCAGCTTCCGGCATCCCGGTGGCGCGGCGGAACCTGCGAGGTTTGCAACACTGAGCCAATGGCTGCCCGCCACCCGCGGGGAAGCAACTCTGCCTCCAGAATTCCCGCCGCGGCAATCGTCCACCAGAGCGCGAGTGGCGGCGGGTTTTTTCCGTCGGCGGTCGGAAGCTGCGCCAACGTTCGCATGGCTGAAGTTCGGTCGCGCCCGCCGGTCCAGTACGGGTCCTCAGTCGTTTCCAACAGCATCAGGCGCAGTGGCTCCTTCCATGCTTCCTGCGGGTGCCCCAGCAGGTCCGGCGCGAGAACGCTGTCTTTGTCCATCAGCACCCCCGAAAGCACCGTCGGTTGAGGCACCGGTTGGCCCAGGGCGCGCATAGCGAGCGCCGTCGCCAGCAGGTCGGGCTTTGTCTCGTGGATCCGTGCCGGCCACCCGGCTCGTAGCGCAGCCTCCTGGAGTTGCTGTTTGGCGCGGGTGATTGCGTCATCCTGCGTCTGCGAACCCAGCGCCATCAGGGCAAGCGCGTGCGTTGTGACCCGATCGGTGCCGAAGCGCCCCTGCCCGTCAATCCGGGAAAGCAGCAACTTTGCGCCTTTGTCGGCAGCGTCCTGCGCAGCCGTAAGCGCTGCGTCCGGTTTTTCGCTTCGACCAAGGCGCAGTGCCTCCGCGGCTGCGGCACGGCCACGCAAGTAGTCGCGAAGCGCAATCACGGCGAGCGCCGTTTCGGTGATCAAGCTGTCGGGTGTGTCCAGCGCT
>CAZNBU010000399.1:0-3611 GCA_964571035.1 uncultured Planctomycetaceae bacterium
CTTGATGCGCGCCGATGGCGGCCAGGTTGCTGGTGCCGGTGGATTTGCCCACTCCGCCCTTCTGATTGAATACCACGCGTCGCATCGTTTTCTCTCCCGGTTGGCTGGGGGGATTATGCCGAAAAAGAGCGGTGCTGGTGCGAGGGGGCACAGTCCGCGGGTGATCTGGCTGCCTTGGACGTGGTGTTGCACGCGGCTTGGTTTTCTGCCTCGGCATCGCATGCCACGGCCACCGCATCGCGCAAGTTCAAGCGTGGTCGCGCCTGCCCGCCGGCGTATCCGTCAATGTGCTGCTTGCGCGCGGTTCGATTTCGTCGGTACTCGTCAAACCAAGACGGATCAATGCTGCGATGCTTTCCTTGTCGTTGTCGGCACGCTTCAGTTCCATACTTCGCGTAAGCGGATCACGTTGGGGTTGCCACGGTACAGTCCCCAGCTTGCGCGGCCGGTGGGGGTGTTGTCGTGGGCACCGTTGCCATCCCAGTCGTATCGTAGCCATTCTGGTACTTGCAAGGTGGCATCGATGAACCCGGAGAGGTTGGGGGCCGTGAAAGGGAGCGGCAGTTGTCCGCTGTTCGCAGTGGGCATGTATTGACCGCTATCCAGTTCAGTGCGGCCGATCAAGGTTCCGGTAAGGCCGATGGCGGCGGCAGGTACCGTGGTACATCCGTCGATGGTGTTGAGCGTGTAGCGCGTACCGTCGTAAAACTGGGTTTCGGCGCTGAGCGTCAAATCCAAACTTTCAAGGTGCGAGTGGGCCGAAGGGACAAACAGACGCCCGAGGCGCTGCTCAACCGTGCCGCTTGTGCCCTGGCCGGTGGCGCCGTCGGCGTCGGTGGCTGTCAGGCGTATGCCGATGTCTACGGGGGTCGTCAACTCGACATAGGCAAAGCGGGCCGTTGCCGCCAGGGCGCCTTCACCGTGGTTTGCGCTGATGGGCATCGTAAAACTGGTGACACTCCAGTCACTCAATTCGCCGCCTGCATAGACCTCGTCAGCCGGGTAAATGGCGGCGGCTGAGAAGCTGCTGCTGCCGAGGCGCATAAATTTTTCACGATAGTTCCGCGTGATTGCGCCCGCCGTGTTGAGCGCCGAAAGGCTGGCCGTTATGTTGAATGGCTGCCCGTTTTTCTTCCCGGCCAAACCTGAATAAGTGAACGCGGAAGGTGGGGCCAGATTCGTGCAACCGGCTTCTTGAATCGGGGTGATGGCGAAGTGGTCCGGGATGAATCGGCCGATGGGCGGAGAAACACCATAGACATCGCCCGCGCCGAGGTAATCGTGCCGAACTTCAAAGCGGAATACGCCGACTTCACTGATGGACTGCCGAATCACAACCTGGCCTGCTTCACCTGCTACGTGGTCCCTGCGCGTGTGCCCCGGCGCACCGTTCTGACCGGAGGTTGGCGCCACCAGGATGCTGCCGAGATGATCGAAGCCGAACTCCCTGTAATTGGGTGTGATGGCGTTGCCGGTGCAAAACCCGTTGGTGTCACTGTCGGATTCCCAGGCTACTGCGCGGATGCGCAGATCGAACTCCTGCCCTGCCGCAACGAAGGGGGCGCAGTCGGCTGGATCGGAGGCCGTGCAGTAGCCGCTGCGGTCGTTGGGGGTCGTAAGGGGGGTGGGCCTTTCGACACAGAAACCGACGGGCTTGGCCGTAAATTGATCGTTGCCCTGGAGCGTCAGCCCGGCGTCTTCACTGCCCGCCGTTCCCTGGTAGGAGGCCTGCAGGCGCATGCGTCCTGCGTCGCCATAATGCAGTGAGATGGGGGCTTGGGCTGAGGCGTCAAATTCAAGATCGATCCATGTCCATGGGCTGTTGCACTGATTGGCGGTGGCGACCTCCTGGCCATTGAGATAAACCTTCTGCGTGCCGGTTGACGGGTCGTTGTAGCAAGCACGAAAACCCAGCTTTCGGGGGCCGGTTATTCCAGGGGCGCAGCCTTTTGTCGGGTCTGTTTCGTTTACTTTCAGTGCGAGCAGCCGAATGTCGATGTCGTCGGACGTTTTGCCGGAAATCAAAGTGGGCAGCCCTTTTTGCAGATTGCCCGACGCGTTGACGAACCAGTACTGCAGGCCGCTGGTGGCAAAATTCAGGGTGCAACTGCCCTCCACGCCATTGCTGAAGCAGCGCACGCCATTTGTTGCGGCAGGCGTGCTGGCGGCGATCCCCAGTTGAACGTTGCCAGGCGTGGTTCTGCGCACGTTGAAACTGCCTTTGCCGTTGTCGAAAGCGTCGTTTGCGACCAGGTTGGTCGCCCCGGTCGCTTGCAGGGTCACACTGATTTCGTCGGTATAGCGGGTGGTGCAACCGGCATCCATGCAAGCCGTGACGGTGACTGTTTCCGGCGAGCAGGTCAGGCCTGAGCCGTTATGCTCGATGCGCAGGTGATCCGGCGGGGGGGCGTGGTCGTCCCCATCGTTGAGACCTTCCACGCACGGGAGCAGGTTCACGCCAAACCCTCCGCCAACGGCGAACCGGCATTCGTCTTCGACCTTGTCCGGGGAGGGGGGCGACGAACCGATGCGGCAGATCAGGGTGTTGCCTTGCTCGCATTGCTGAGGGTAGGTCGATGTATTGTTGGTGCATGAATCCAGCACGACGCTGTTGCCGCTGATCTGCTGCGCCCAGGTTTCGTTGCGCACGTTGAGCGAGCCGCAGATCATGGAAACATTGCTCAGATAAACCCGGTGCGGTGAGCGTACCGAACCGCCGATGGCCGAGCTGCCCGTGATCGTCAGATCGTTCGTCCCCGTCACGGTGATGTCCCCGAACACGCCGCTATTCGTGATCGTGCCGCCAAAAGTGGTCAGGTCGCCGCCGATGATGCTGCCGGATATGTTGGGGGGCGCAGTGCCTGTTCCGGTGTTGTTGGTGGCGTTGAAGTCTCCGGCGATGTAGGTGCCGGTGATGGTGCCGCCATGGGATGTCAGGTCGCCCCGGAGGATGCTGCCCGAGATGTTGGGGCGGGCCGTACCGTTGGCAGAAGCGTCGATGTCTCCACCGATGTCGCTGTTGGTGATGGTGCCGCCGTTCGAGCGGATGTCGCCGCCGATGGTGCTGCCCGATACGTTCAGGGTCGACGTGCCGCTATTGATGCTGCCAGTGACCGTTGAACCGGAAATTTCCGCGCCATTGGCGGTCACCCCGCCACCGACGCTGCTACCGTTGCTCAGTACGACCTTGCCCTGGGTGCTGGAGACATTGCCGACGACGCTCGTGTTGTCCAAGGTCACCGTGCAGCAGGTGGACTGGTTCTGGATACTGCCGGCGACCGATGAGTCCTTCAGCGTGACGGGGCCTGAGCTTGCATTGACGGTGCTCCCAAAAGTCGCGTTGCTGCCTTCAATGCCGTTGTTCGCCGTGATTGCCCCGCCGACACCGCTGCGGGTGAGCTTGCTGGTGCCGTTGGTGTTGATCGTGCCGGTGACGTTCGAATCGAGCAGATTGACCGCGCCGGAAGTCGATACCAGATTGCCGTTCGTTGTGGTGTTCTCCAGGCTGATCGTGCCGGACGCAGTTTGAATGTTGCCGGTCGTGGTGGTGTTTTTGACTGTAATGGCGGCGGCTGCGGTCAGGTTGCCAGTCACGGTTGTATTTCTGACGG
>CAZNBU010000400.1:0-3609 GCA_964571035.1 uncultured Planctomycetaceae bacterium
CCATGTAGCTGGGGATGCGCACCGTCTTGCTGGAGTTGACCAGCGCGCGCCGGATCGACTGCTTGATCCAGTGCACGCCGTAGGTGCTGAAGCGGTTGCCTTGCTCGGGGTCGAACTTTTCAATGCCGCGCATCAACCCGATGTTGCCCTCGGCGATCAAATCCATGAACGGCAGGCCGCGGTTCAGGAACTCCTTGGCGACCGAGACGACGAGGCGCAGGTTCGCCTTGATCATCTGCTCGCGCGCGGCTTCGTCGCCGCCGCGAATGCGGCGGGAAAGCTCGAGCTCCTGTTGTGCGGTGAGCAGGGGTGTCTCGCGAATTTCTTTCAGGTACTGCTCGAAGTTCGCGTCGTTGATTCGGGGCATTCCGCTTCCTTCTGGAAGCCCGGATTAAACGCTTCCGCCCCTCGCCCGCAAGGTGGTTGGTGGCACGGGTGTGCATACGCTCAAGAGCTTGGGGAAATCGCGTCGATAACCGGTTGAGGACCGGCCCGTGCGCATTCGCAACCGCATCAAGGAAAAGGCTTCACTGCTGCGCGCGCTGCCGTTGGGCGTGCTGATTCCAGCTTTGGCGCTGGTGGCGATCGGCATCGCCTTCATCTATTCCGCGACCACAGACTTCGAGCTGCTGGCGGAAGGCCTTGCGCAGCCGCGCGACTATCACATTCGGCAAGCCGCGTTTGCCGGGTTCGGGTTTCTGCTCATGCTGGTAGTGACGCTGCTGCCGCCGCGCATTCTGGCGACGCACTGGTACGCGTGGCTGCTGCTCGGGCTGGCAATGCTGGGCGCGGTGCTGGTGTTCGGCAAGACGGTCAACGGCGCGAAAAGCTGGATCATGTTCGGCCCACTGGGGCTGCAGCCCAGCGAGCTGTGCAAGCCGCTGCTGGTGCTGGTGCTCGCGGGCTACCTGCGGTTCCACCAGAGCGTGGACAGCCCGGGTGCATTCCTGTGGTGCGTGGGCATTGCGGGCGCGTTTCTTGTGCCGATTCTGCTGCAGCCGGACCTCGGCACCGCGCTGGTGTTCATCCCGGTTGTGGCTGCGATGGTGTGGACAGCGGGCGGGAACAGGGTGTACCTCGGGTCGCTGGCTGCCCTGGGGCTTTCCGTGATCCCGGTGGCGTATCTCGCGGGCGTGCTCAAAGACCACCAGATGAAGCGCATCGAGATCTATCTGAGCGGCCTGACCGGCGACATCGCCGACCGCACGGGCGACGGGTACCACATCATGACCTCAATGACCGCGGTGGGCAGCGGCGGATGGACCGGCGAGGGGTTCGGCATGGGATCGCAAAGCCAGCTTGCGTTCCTGCCGGAGCGGCACAACGACTTCATCTTTGCCGTGATCTCGCAGGAGGTGGGGCTGCTGGGCGTGGCCGTCTTCTGCGCCGTCTTCTTCTTTATGTGCGTGCGCATTCTGCGCATCGGGTACAACACTCGCGAGCCGTTCTCGCGGCTTGTGGTGGTGGGGGTGGCGGCGATGTTCTTCTCGCAGGCCGCGATCAACATCGGCGTGGTCAGCGGGTTCCTGCCGGTGACGGGCATTACGCTGCCGCTGGTCAGCTACGGCGGGTCAAGCCTGTTGTCAGGGTTCATCTCGCTCGGGCTGGTAGCCAACATCGCGGTGCAGCCGATGCGCATGATGGGCAAGGCGACTTTCTAAGGGCGATAGGACGGATAGGACGGATGAGACAGATAGGACCTATATGTCCCATATGTCCTATCTGTCCTATCCGTCCCCTCACTGCCGGCCCGAGTAAAGGTCTTCGCTTACCAGCACCTGCATGCCGTGCAGCCATCCGCTTTTGTACTCGAGGGTGAACGGCTCGCGGCGGCGGGCTTCGCGGGCGGCTTCGGTGGGGGTGAACAGCACCACCGCGCGGTTGCCCTTGAGGTCGGCTTCGCGGATTTCTGGCAGGTTGTAATCGGCGATCAGCTCGCGCATGGCGTCGATGAAGCGCGGCACACTGTTGCGCGCCAGCTCGGGCCCGGCTTCCACAAGGCGGTCGCGCAGCATCGGCGAGACCGAAGTGCGCCAAGCCGCCAACCGCAGGCGCAGCGAAAGCTGCGGCGCCTCAGCCGGGCGGTCAGGAAAGAACTCGGGCGCGGCGCCGCGCAAAGCGCCGTAATAGCCCCAGAAGGCACGCAGGATGTTGGCACGCGAGCCGGCTAGCGCGGGCGAAAGCCCCGGCACAATCGGCTGCGTTGAGAGCACGTTGTCGATGCGCAGCGCAAACCCGCTGCGAATGATGAAGAACCCCAGCGTCACGCTGCCGCCGGTGGTGCGGGCTTCGGCAGTGAGAAAGCGGCCGCCGCATCCGTCGCGGGTGTACAGCACGCCCGGGGTGATCTCGGCCAGCGCCAGTGTGGTCAACCAGTCGGCGAACGAGCCGTGCACCGCTTCGGCTTCAAGCTGCACGTACTCCGTAACCATGGACGAAGCCGAGAAAGTGTCGCCTCGCTTTGCGGCATGTTGAAGATCCGCAACAAGCTGCGCCTCGCCTTCGTCGGCAAGGTCCTCGATCTCGGGCGCTGGGGTGACCGTGGCCGGGCGCCTTTCCGGCTCATGGTTTTCCGTGAACTCGCGCTGAACAGGCGCGGCGCATCCGGCGAGAAACAGCAACAGGGCAGGGGCAAGTCTCAGCATCACAACCTCCGGCAAGCTAAGAGCAATGCGCGTGCCAAGGCGGGAAGGGCTTGAATCAGGGGTTCCACGCGGGCAGGGATTGCCCGGCGGGAAGAAATTTCTACCGCGTCCAGGTATAGGCGCCGTTCAGCTCGTCGGGATCAATCGACTCGATCAGCCAGCGAAAGCGGTCCTGGATGAACCCCACACGCAGTGTCTTCGGCTCAAAGTCCTCGGCGACCGGCGTCTTGGGATAGATCCGCACCCTCAACCACACCTTGTTCGGGCCCCAGGCGCGCTTGTGCTCATCCTTGAACCGGATGTTGTCGCCGTACACCGGCTTGGCGACTTCAATGAACTGGTCGTCGGCCAGCTCGCGCAGCGTCTGCATGTATCCGGCCGCGAGGCGCTGTTTTTCGGCGGCGGCTGTCACGCCGTTGCGGATTGCGCCCTCTTCGAGCTGGACCTGGATTCGTTTGTACAGGTCTTCCAGCTCGTCCTGGTTCTGCGGGTCGGGCAACTCGTCGGACAGGAAGGCGTTGTAAAGAAACCCCGGGCTGATGGTGTGCAGAAACGCCTGCGAGTCGTTGCGGCGCGCGGCTTCAAGCGCGCTCCAGAACGTGCCGTCGGGGCCGATCGGCGGCACATCCAGCGCGGGGCGGTCGGTCGTCGATGAACCGATGCTGCACCCGCATAGCACCAGCAGGATCAGTATGCCCGGAAGCGTTTTCACGAGCGGTCTCTCCCTTCCCGATCCTTACGTACCTTGCGCATGGCTGACAAGACGGAGCCTTGTGATTGCGCGGCAGCATGCTCCGGCTCGCTGCGCGGCGCGGGTGGTGCGGTCGGCGTCCAAGCCTGCGGCGCTGCGGTGCGTGGCTTGTTGCGCTCGTTCAGTTTCTTGCGCACGCGGTCGAAAGCGTCGGCGGCGGCAAGCCCCGGCGCGACCTCTTTCGCGCGGGCCTTTTCGGGCCGTGTGCGCCAC
>CAZNBU010000401.1:0-2321 GCA_964571035.1 uncultured Planctomycetaceae bacterium
CGAAGCGGCTCAAGCTGACGCTGACGGACAACGTGTCCTGCTACGACGGCTGCAATTCGGCCAGCACGGCGGCGACGGTGACGTCTGTGGTGGCGAACCCGATGTCGGTGAAAAACGGCGCGTCAATCGGCGTAACTTCGATCAGGTCGGAGCAACCAAGGAACAACGCCGCACCGCCGACACACAACGCCATCAGCATCTTACGCATAGAGCACCCTGGGGAATGCAAGGACGCCCCAATATACATCCGGCGCAACGCGGCCAGTGACAAATCCCGCGATTCGCACCCAACGAAAAGGCCCCGCCGTGGCGGGGCCCTTCGCTGGCAACTGCCGCGTTAGTCAAGCACGCACAGGCGAAGCTGGTTGCGGTGGTTGCTGTCCGGCGCTGCTACGTTGCCGGTCATGCCGGGCAGCAGGACCGGTGCACCGCCAGACGTAGGTGCGGCGCCGGCCATGAAGATCGGCAACCCGCCCGGGCCGCCGTTCCAACCCCCGGCCCAGTAGTACTCGTAGCTGTCGTAGGTCATCTCGTGCACCGAGACGATTACGTCGTCGCCCGAAACTACGGCGTCATACCCGAACCACGCTACCGTTGTGATCAGGTACCCGACTGGCATGCCGCTGGGCGGGTTGCCGCCCTGCACGGCTGTGCAGTCGGTCAGCTCGTACATGCGGGGTGCCACGCCGATGCTGAAGTTGTCCCACTGCAGGTTGTGCAGCTCGAGACCCCAGTCAGCCGGCGCCAGATACAGCACGTCCACGCGCTTGTTCGCGCCCTGCATGCGCACATGCACGCTGGGGTTCAGAGCGCCAACGACCGGCACACTGGTGACGGTCGTGAAGGTCTGCCCGGCGTTGCTGCTGTACATCAGGTGCACGCCGTCAGACTTTTCGTACGTATAGAAGATCTCCATCGTGCTGCCGCTGCCCAGCAGGCTTACGTGCGGGTCGCACGGCACGGTGTTGTCTTCGCTGTCCAGCTCTTTGTCATTGAATTGGGTCTGGCCAGCCATGCGAATCGCAACGCGGAAGCTCGCGTGGCTTAGCATGAACGGCGCGCCCGGCACCGGGTCCATGGTGGTGTACCCGTACCCGATCACGAGGTCGCCCGCGCTGCTGTAGTCCATGTGCATCAGCAGCGGCGTCGAGTCGCGCCCTACGTTGTGCACCGTCACCGGCGCCGACCAGGTGTACCCGATGGGGGTGTTGTTCTGGTCAAATCCGGTGGGCGTGGCCTCTGAGAGTACCAGGGTGCTCTTGGGGTTATTGCTTGTGAAATCGTTGCGCCAGTACAGCACGCGCAGAGTGTAGTCCGGCGCGATGGCTATCGGCACCAGGCGCATGCCCCACGCCGGGGTGGGGTCAACCTGCTGCTCAATCGGGAAGGTCGCGCCGCGATCAAGGCTGATCTCCGCCTTGATGTTGCCGCTGCCGATGTAGGCGACGGCCAGCACGTTGCCCAGCGCCGCGATCTCCTGGTCGCGCCAGAACAACGAATCCGCCGACTGCGCTTCCGCGGAGCCGCCGGTGACCGCGCCGGTGTTGGCATCGACCTGCAGCCAGACGCGGTTGCGGTCAACGTAGTACTCCGACTGCGGGTCGCCGTCGTAGGCCGCAAGGCTGTAGCGGTCGCCGGAGACGGCAATCGCCGGCAGGCCGAACTGCCATGAATCGCTTGAGTAGACGTCCTTCCAAGTCGTGCCGGGGCGCGCGCCCTCGGTCTGCGAGCCCTTCAGGTTGATCGCGCTTTCGTTGCCGATCGAGATGCGGATGCCGATGTTCACCACGTCGTTGGTGCGTGGCACCTGCACAATCAGCACCTGCTCGTCACTGATTTTGCCGCGCACCGTGCAGCGGGCGAACCCGTCGCCGTTGACGTCCACGACGTTGCCGCGGTTGTTGAGGCCCGGCGCGTCGATCGTCATGCCCGCGCCTGCCAGGCTTTCGACACCGATGGTCGGCTCAACGCCGTTGTTCGCAACGTGCCCGACGGAAAGCCGTGTCACTCCGGTGTTGCCTTCGCCGCGCGCGACGACGTTGAAGCTGAAGTCGCGGCCCGCCGGCGTTTCGAGCTCGTACACGCGGTCGAACGCGGTGGCGGCAAAGCGCGTCAGGTCAACCGTGCTGGACAGGTTGTCCTGCAAGGTCGGCTGCAACTCTGATAGCCCAGCGGCCAGCGTGACGTCGGCAGCTACGGCATCGCCGGGATTGTTGGGCGCAGCCGGCGTCCCGCCGCCGGACGAGCCCTGCGAACACGCTGCCACGAGCAGCGCCATTACCCCAATAGGGACTGCAAACAGAAATCTCTGCATATCACAC
>CAZNBU010000401.1:2331-3596 GCA_964571035.1 uncultured Planctomycetaceae bacterium
CACCCTCCTCCAAGGTCGTGCATGCCCAAGCCTAAAGTCATTGTTGGGCGTGCAACAATCGTGCCGACAGGTGGCGGCATTGATTTTGCGGTGTGTTGGCGAGAAAAACGGAAACCAGAGAACCGCTTTCGAGCAAGCTTTATACACAAGCAGCAAGGGATGCTACTCTGCCAATATGTCCGATGATTCATTCGCAAGTGCGTCTACGGCGGTATCCGGCGTGCAGTCGGGTGATCGTGTCTTCATCGGCAGCGGCGCAGCCGAGCCGTCGGCGCTCGTTACCGCGCTCACCGCACGGGCGGGTGAATTGCGTAACGTCAACGTGCTTCACATTCTGACGCTGGGCGAGGCGCCCTATGCCGCGCCCGCGTTCGCGGAGAGCTTCCGGCACACCGCGTTCTTCATTGGCCACAACGTGCGCCAGGCCGTTCAGGACGGCCGGGCGGACTTCATCCCGATCTACCTCAGTGAGATTCCGGCGCTTTTTGCCGGGCGTATGCCGCTTGACTGGGCGTTCGTGCAGGTTTCGCCGCCCGATCGGCACGGGTGGTGCAGCGCCGGGGTGTCCGCAGACGTGGTAATGTCCGCCATCCACAATGCGCGGCACGTCGTTGCCGAGGTCAACCCGCGTATGCCCCGCACGTGGGGCAACACGATCATTCATGTATCGCGGCTGAAGGCGAAGGTCGCGGTGGATGCCCCGCTGCCGGAGTTGCAACCGGACGCTGTGGATGAGGTCAGCGCTGCGATCGGCCGGCACGTTGCCGGGCTGATCGACGACGGCGACTGCCTTCAACTCGGCATCGGCACGATTCCCAACGCCGTGCTGCGCGAGCTTGGCAATCACACGCACCTGGGTGTTCACACCGAAATGCTCAGCGACGGCATCGTGGACCTTGTGCGGCGCGGCGCCATCGACTGCTCGCGCAAGAACTACCACCCGGACAAAGCCATCTGCAGCTTCGCGATGGGCACCAAGGCGCTGTACGACTTCGTGGATGACAACCCGTTTGTCGAGTTCTACGGCAGCGAGTTTGTGAACGACCCGTGGATCGTCGCGCGCAACGATCACATGGTTGCGGTGAACAGCGCAATCCAGGTGGACCTGACTGGGCAGGTCAACTCCGACAGCGTGGGGACGAGGCCTTACTCAGGCATCGGCGGGCAGGTTGACTTCATTCGCGGCGCGGCGCGCTCGCGTGGCGGAAAGCCGATCATAGCGCTGCCCAGCACGGCGCGGGGCGGCACCATCTCGCGCATTGTCC
>CAZNBU010000402.1:0-3582 GCA_964571035.1 uncultured Planctomycetaceae bacterium
AAGGAAACTGGGCTGGTGGTCAAGATCACTTCCAAAAGCGACACCCGCGAGTCCACCACAGAGTTGACCGAGCACAAGGTCGCTTGATCAACCAGTCCCAAGAACCGGGCGCCCAAGGGCGCCCGGTTTGTTTTTTGGCAGGCTACCGCAGGTCGAAGCGATCGAGGTTCATGACCTTGTCCCATGCGGCGACGAAGTCGCTGACGAACTTCTGGGCTCCGTCGGTACTGGCGTAGACTTCGGCTAGTGCCCTCAACTGGGAGTTTGAGCCGAAGATCAGGTCTGCCCTGGTGGCTGTCCACTTTGCCTTGCCTGTCTTGCGATCTCGGCCTTCGTAGACGGCGTCGCCGTTGGGTTGCCACTCGGTGCCCATGTCCAGCAGGTTGGTGAAGAAGTCGTTGGTCAGCGTGCCCGGCTTGCTGGTGAACACGCCGTGCTTTGACTTGCCCGCGTTTGCGCCCAGCACCCGCAGGCCGCCTACCAACACCGTCATCTCAGGCGCGGTGAGGGTCAGCAGTTGCGCCCGGTCCACCAGCATCTCCTCGGCGCTCAGCCGCTGATGGTCACGCGAGTAGTTGCGGAAACCGTCGGCGGTCGGCTCCAGCGGCTCGAAGGATGCCACGTCGGTCTGCTCTTGCGACGCGTCGGTGCGGCCGGGCTTGAAGGGTACCTTGATGTTCTTGAGACCCGCCGCCTTGGCGGCTTTCTCGATGGCTGCGCAACCGCCGAGCACGATCAGGTCAGCCAGCGAGACCTGCTTCTTTCCCTTGTTGAACTTGGCCTGGATTCCCTCCAGCTTGCTCAGCACCTTGGATAGCTGCGCCGGCTGGTTGACGTCCCAGTCTTTCTGCGGCGCGAGGCGCACGCGCGCGCCGTTTGCGCCGCCGCGCTTGTCCGAGCCGCGGAAGGTTGAAGCCGACGCCCAGGCCGTCGAAACCAACTCCGGCACCGACAACCCTGACGCGAGAATCTTGTTCTTCAGTGCCGTAATGTCTGCCGACGTGATCTTGGGCCCCTTGTGCGTCGGCACCGGGTCCTGCCAGATCAGCTCTTCCTTGGGCACCAGCGGCCCGAGATAGCGCGCGACCGGGCCCATGTCGCGGTGCGTCAGCTTGAACCACGCGCGCGCGAACGCATCGGCGAATTGGTCCGGGTTCTCGAAGAAGCGCCGCGAGATCTTCTCGTACGCGGGGTCAAAGCGCAGCGACAGGTCGGTGGTCAGCATCGATGGCGCAAGGCGCTTTGACTTGTCGTGCGCGTGCGGAATTGTGCCCGCGCCCGCGTCGCCCGTGGGTTTCCACTGGTAGGCGCCGGCTGGGCTCTTGGTCAGTTCCCATTCGTACCCGAACAGGTTCCAGAAGAAGTTGTTGCTCCACTTGGTGGGCGTGGTGGTCCAAGTGACTTCGATGCCGCTGGTGATGGCGTCGGCGCCCTTACCGGTGCCGAACTTGCTTTTCCACCCCATCCCCTGCTGTTCGATGCTGGCGGCTTCCGGCTCGGCGCCGACGTTGTCAGCCGGTCCCGCGCCGTGGGTCTTGCCGAACGAGTGGCCGCCCGCGATCAGCGCGACGGTTTCTTCGTCGTTCATGGCCATGCGCTTGAACGTCTCGCGGATGTCGTGTGCAGCCGCCAGAGGGTCCGGCTTGCCGTTGGGACCTTCCGGGTTCACATAGATCAAACCCATCTGCACGGCGGCAAGGGGATTCTGCAGGCTGCGCTCGCCACTGTAGCGGGCATCTTCAAGCCACTTGCCCTCGGGGCCCCAGAACACGGATTCGTCGGGCTCCCAGACGTCGGCGCGGCCGAACCCGAACCCGAAAGTCTTGAAACCCATCGAGTCCAGCGCGACGGTGCCGGCTAGAACCATCAGGTCGGCCCACGAAATTTTCTGGCCGTATTTCTGCTTCAGCGGCCAAAGCAAACGGCGGGCTTTGTCGAGGTTGGCGTTGTCCGGCCAGCTGTTTTCCGGTGCAAAGCGATGCTGGCCCTCGCCCGCGCCGCCGCGGCCGTCGCCGATGCGGTACGTGCCGGCTGCGTGCCAGGACATGCGGATGAACAGCGGGCCGTAGTGTCCGAAGTCGGCGGGCCACCAGTCCTGGGACTTGGTCATCAGCGCCTTGAGGTCTTTGATGAGCGCCTTGACGTCGAGTTTCTTGAACTCCTTGGCGTAGTTGAACTTGCCGCCAAGGGGGTTTGATCCCTGCGAGTGCTGGTGCAGCACACTCAGGTTTAACTGGTTCGGCCACCAGTCACGGTTTTTCTTCGCGTTAGTCGGCGCCACTACCGCGCCACCCGGGACATCATCCGCACCCATGATTCGCTCCGTGGTTTGAGGTTGGTATCGATACCCGCGAAACAGCCAGGCCCGAGTATCCTAATCCCGGACCTGGCTGCAATTCTTTGCGAACGCTACTTACTTTCCGACAGTCGCCTTGCGGATGTTTTCCTGGTAACCCCACAGGTCCTTGGGCAGGGCGCGCTCGGCGATCCATGTCGGATCCTTAAAGATGTCGCCGAGCAGCTTGTAGTCCTGCTCGCTAGGCAGCACCGACTTGATGTAGGCCGGGAACTCTTCCTCGCTAAGCAGGTTGCCCTTCACGTCGTATGGCATGTCGGCGTAGCGGCCGATGGCGCGGTGGAACTTTTCGTCCGGCATGAACAGCTTCTCTTCGCCCTGTACGAAACTGTTCAGCCGCTTCACGATGTCCGCCACCTCATGCCAGTACAGCATGCGGTTGTGGTGGTTGAGTTCCTTGCGATCCGGGTCAAGGTTACCGGCTTCGCGCTGCTTCTCTTCGTCAAAGCGCGCCTTGAAGCCCCACACGTAGCCCCACTCGGCAGTGGACGACTCGTCCTTGCCGAACAGGTCCATGGCGCACGAAATCCACTTGTTGAAGAAGCGCTGCAGGACCGGCACCGGAATCTTGCCGGCCTTTACAATACGCGTCAGACCGTCGTTGCCGCTGCCCAGGTGAAACGCTTCCTCGCGCAGCATCGGCCCGGCAGAGCGCGCCAGCGGGCTGAACCCGCACGGCTTGAGCATGCCAAGCTGGAACTTGCCGTCGCGATCGACGAAGCAGGTGTAGGCGTAGAAATCGAGCCAGTTGTCCACGGCTTCATTGAACGCGCCCAGCAGACGCGGGCTCTGCGATTCGGGGAAGGCTTCACGGGCGCGGCGCTCAAGCAGCTTGCGGGCTTCGACCTTGCCGCTGGTTCCAAAGTGCTCGACCAGGATGTGGCACATCTGCAACCCGTGGCGAATCTCCTCCAACATGATGCGCACCGCGGCGTAGCGGTCGTAGTCGTGCGGCACGGTTTCCAGCAGGCGGCGCTGCTGCTCGACGCTGGCGAACTCGGTGTCGCCCTGCACGAACGTGAGCGCCAACAGGCTGTCGCGCATGTTCTGGGTGGGGATCTGCGTGACGCGGTCCCACTTGTTCTGGCCTTTGAAGTCGCCGAACTCAATTTCCGACGGGATGTCGGCGTCGTACATGGGCGTCATGACGAAGTTTTCAGCGTCTTCGATCTTCACGCCGATGTCGGACTGCCATTCTTTCAGGTAGTCCATCCAGTCGTCGAAGT
>CAZNBU010000403.1:0-3582 GCA_964571035.1 uncultured Planctomycetaceae bacterium
GGATCGACTTCATGTTCGCGCCAAGCCAGTCGTTGACGTGGCTGACGATCAGGTCGCGCAGGTAGTCTTCGATTTCGTCGGTGCGGAAGCTGTCGTCCTGGCCGACGAGGTTGTTGATGAACACCAGCGGCTCAGCGACGCGAATCGCAAAGCGACCGAACCCGCGCACGCGCACCAGGCCGAAATCAGAGTCGCGCAACGCAATCGGCTCCTTTGTCCCCCACTTGAGGTCGGTGAACATCTTGGTGTTCACGAAGTAGACCTCGGTGCGGATGGGCGACTTGAACCCCCAGGGCAGGCTGAGCAGTTTCGTGATCACCGGGATGTTGGCGGTGGTGACGGTGTGGCGGCCGGGGCCGAACACATCGGCGGCTTTGCCGCCCACGCAGAAGACAGCGACCTGGTTCTCGCGGACGATGCACTGGCCGCCGAGCTTGAATTCGGCGCTGCCGCGCTCCGGGATGCGGTGGCTGATCTCGTCGTGGCGAGTCTCCTGGTATTCGATGATCTCAAGGAAAAGGCCCATGTTTGCTCCCAAGTCCAATGGTGACGCGGGAATAGTACCAACTGGGGCGGGTTGCGGGGATTCCAAAGGAAAGCGGCGTGTGGAATGGCTCGTGCCGAAATTCCTGAACATCAGGGTTGAAACTCAAGCCGGATGACATAAACTATAAAAAGTGTAAAAGCCAAGGAGCCGGGATGGCCCGCAGGCGCAGTGACAGCTCAAAGGTGACAGCCCGTGCATCCTCCGGCAAGTGGCGCAAGCCGCCGGACGGCAAGGTCGCGCTCGACCCCAGCGCGGTCCGCGATTTCCTTGATGCCTATATCGTGTGGCGCGAAACACGCCCCGTGAATAACACCGACCTGGACCGCCGCGAACATGAGGCTTTGCGGGCGCTTGAGTTTCTTGCCGACAAGGGCGCCGCGTTTCGCGAGATGATCATGTCGGCTTCGCAGGCGCAGGCGGTTCGCATGCGCGCGCTGCTGAAGGACATCTTCGACCGCAGCCGCTGGAACGGCCAGCCGCAAAAGCATGTGGTTCTGAGCACGGACGGGCTGCTGTTCGCGGAGATCTGCGCGATGTTGAACCAGACAACGACATCGCAGAAGATCTACGGGCCGCCCTCCGTCAGCGATCCAGCCATTGAGCCGATCAGCTAGCACACCCCCACAAAAGCGGCACAATTGAAGCGGTTTCTGCGAATCACACCAATAGTTGTGGTGTAGCACCACAATCTTGTGGCGGAGCATGGGCCACATGCCTATAGTGCTGCTGACGCACTACAGGTAGATGCTCATGCGGTGCCCCTTCTGCAGCGTGGACAACGACAAGGTGGTGGACTCGCGCTCCAGCGCCGACGGGGCCGTGGTGCGCCGCCGCCGCGAGTGCCTGGCGTGCAACAAGCGCTTTACCACCTACGAGCGCATCGAGGAGACGCCGCTGCGCGTGGTGAAGAAGGACGGCAGCCGCGCGCCCTTTGACCGCGAGAAGATCCGCCACGGCATTGAACGCGCCTGCGAGAAGCGCAAGATCGACGCCCATCAGATCGACGAAATCGTCTCAGAAGTCGAAGCCGAGATCAGCCGCAAGTACGACCGCGAAGTGCCAACCCGCGTCATCGGCGAAATGGTGATGGACCGCCTGAAGCGGCTGGACAAGGTGGCCTACGTGCGGTTTGCCAGCGTGTACCGCGAGTTCAAAGACCCCGAAGACTTCGTAGCCGCAGCCCAGGGCGCGCGGAACTAGCGCGCGGTCAGTACCGGGACTGCGTGAGACGGATCAGTTCGCGCACGCGCGCGGTGCGGGAGGCTTTTTCCGGAACATCCGGCAGCGGCTCGGTCTGCTCAATGCGCGGACGCTTGAGCTGCCTTGTGCCGGCGCCGAGGATCGGCAGCGCGGCATCCGGCACTGAAGGGCGCGTGGCGTCGTCCGGCCTTGTGCGTGCCTCAAACCAGTCGTTGTCGCGCAGAGCGATGAAAACGATGCCAATGGCGGCGGTGATGCCGCCCATCAAGGCTACGATCCATAAGATCGCCGTCCCCATGGAGCGCATTGTAGGACCGGGCGCTCCCGCGACGAACAACAAAGCGGGCGGCCGAAGCCGCCCGCCGTGTTTTGAGCCCTACCGGCGCTACTTCTTGCGCTTGTAGGTCACTTCCATGAGCTTCATTTCCGGCCATTCGCCGTACTTGCCGAAGATCTGCATTACCTGCTCGTCGGCGCTCTTGCTGGTGGAGACTACGCGCTCCTTGACCTTCATGTTGTCGAGGCCCTTTTCGGTCCACTCGCCGCTGAGGGTCATAGTCTTGCCGTCTTCGCTCATCCCGCCACTGAACACGTGCATCCCTGTGCCCATGTTGCCGATGTACATCGCCTTGTACTCCTGGGCGCTGTTGTCGTACCCGATGTACCCGATCATCTTCATGGGCATCTCGGCGCCTTCGATGCTCATCTCTTCCTGCAGGTAGCGGTCCCACATCATCTTGATCGTGGAGCTTCCCTTGAGCGCCGTTTCCTTCATCGTGCCGTCCGGCTGCGCTTCGAACATCGTGCCCGTGATCTCCCACTGGCCGACGCTTTCAGCCATTTCCTTGTGCTGCTTGCCCGGCTGGTTGAGCTTCATCCACTTCGCACCCATATCCTCTTCTTCAGCCGCGCCGTCATCGCCGCCGCCCATGCCGTCCTGCGACAGCACCGGCACCAGGCCGATCATCAGCAGCAGGGCCAGCGCGCCGGCTGTCGTGTACATGAATCGTTTCATTTCACTCTCCTTATGTTTCCCGTCTCTCGGGTTCGTTTTAGACAATCTTCACACAGCGGACTGACAGTGATACTCAGCAACCCGTTGCACGTCAAACCATCCCAGCACGCGGCAAAGTGATCCGAGCATAAACCCTTGTGCGATCTGGGTATCTATTGAGGTTTTTCGCCCTACTTTCGGGCCAGCGGCACCAGCCACGGCCGTAACTGCACGCGCAGCACCTCCGCTTTGACGGCTGGATCGGCGTTCGCGATTTCTGCGGCGGCTTCGCTGGATTCGACATTCAGGATCATCATTCCACCACCGCCGTCCATGAATGGACCGCCGATGACGAGCTTTCCGGCTTCCGCCTGTGCCTCAAAGTGCGCGACGTGCTCCTTGATCCCGTGCTGTTCAAACGGCTTGACGCCTTCTTTCCAATTGGGGCCCGGCGAGTGAATCAGCGCGTAGTAAAGCGGCGGGGGCCCTGCGGGATCAGGGGCTGCGGGTTTCGGCTCAGCCGTGCGGCAACCGGCGACAAGCAGGACTGCAACCGGAAACAGCATCGTCATCGCAATGCGGAACATGGATCCCTCCCTAGTTGCCCGGCGGGCTGCCGTACGACTCGAACAACATCAGCGCGTTGTCATCGAGATCGAAGAAAGTTGCCAGTTTGACCATGCCCGGGATGTCCGTGGTTTCCCCGTCAAAGCGCACGCCCGCGCCTTCAAGCGCCTTGCGAGCCTTGGATATGTCCTTCACGCCGAAGGTGAGCGTCGCCCCGCCGCCGTGTTTTACTTCCTCCACCTGCGACAGCCCCAGGTTCATCTTGCCCGCGTCG
>CAZNBU010000404.1:0-3570 GCA_964571035.1 uncultured Planctomycetaceae bacterium
CATTCGTCGCCCCTTCGCGCAGGAACCCGACTGGGCCGTCACCAGCATCAATCTCGACCTTGATCGCATGCTTGCGATCGCCGAGCCTCGGCTATGATGCTGGATGGTTTGGACATTTTTCCGGACAAGAATTGTTTTTCAAACGACGTAGCCATATGAAAAGCAAGGGGAAAAAGTGTTTTCTTGCCGGACATTCAGAAAGACATGATCGCTGCCGACATCCCTGAGATCCGCCTGCGGATCGAGACCGACCGCTTTGGTCCCTTCGTGTTCCAGGTCGGCGTCGATTCGCAAGGTCTTCTGCTGCCCATGCAGCGCGTCGAAGATGCGCATATGCGCTTTGCCGCCTCGCCGCTCGCTCAGGTGGCGAACCAGCTCGAACGCGAGGTCATCGCCAGCAGCATCTACGGCACCAACACCATAGAGGGCGGCGCGCTGACCGAGGACGAAACCCTTGCCGCGATGGATCTTGACCCGGCCCAGGTGCAGCAGATCGAGCAACGGCGCGTGCTCAACATCAAGGCCGCCTACGCGCGGGCGCGCGAGGCTGCGCTCGAACCCGGCTGGACGCTGTCCGTGGACTTCATCACACAAGTTCATGGCCTGATCACGCGCGACCTTCCGCACGCCGACAATCGTCCAGGTCTCATCCGCGACAATCCCAAAGGGCGGATTACCCAGGTTGGTAGTCCGCAACACGGCGGACGCTACAAGCCGCCACAGTACGAGCGCGACATCTGGCGCCTGCTCGAAGCCTTGGTCGTCTGGCACGGTCAGCTGACCGAGGCGGGTGTCCACCCGCTGATCCGCGCACCGCTGGTGCATTACTACTACGAGCTCATCCATCCCTTTTGGGATGGCAACGGCCGCGTCGGGCGCGTCATCGAGGCCACCTTGCTGCAGGCCGCCGGCTACGAATACGCGCCGTTTGCCTTGGCGCGCTACTACCTCGAGCACATCGACCGCTACTTCGCGCTGTTCAACGCCTGCCGGAAGGCCGCCGAAAAGCATCAGCCTCACCCGAACACCGCCTTCGTCCTGTTCCATCAGGAAGGCATGCTCAAGACCATCAACGCGCTGCACGACCGGGTCAATCGCCTTGTCGGCGTGCTGCTCTTCCAGAGCCGTTGCCGCGAGCTGTTCGAAGACAAAACCCTCAACGCTCGCCAATACACCATCGTCTCGCAGTTGCTGTCGCAGGGGCGGCCGCAGAGCATGGACGAGGTGCGCCACGTGCCGTGGTACGCCAGCCTCTACCTCAGGCTCAACGACAAGACCCGCAGCCGCGACCTGAAAAAGCTGCGCGAACTCGAACTCCTCTTCCTCGACACCGACAACCGGCTGTGGCCCGGTTGCGTGCGACCCCAGAACATCAAGGCGCCCTGACGTGACCCCCATCAAAACCCCCAAGAAACTCATCGAAGTCGCCCTCCCGCTCGACGCCATCAACGTCGCCGCGGCGCGCGAGAAGTCGATCCGCCACGGCCACCCCAGCACGCTGCACCTGTGGTGGGCGCGCCGGCCGCTGGCGGCGGCGCGGGCGGTGATCTTTGCGCAGATGGTCAATGACCCCGGCTACGAGCGCCACCTGGGGCGCGGGGTGAACAAGGAAAAGGCCGCCATCGAGCGCGAGCGCCTGTTCAAGATCATCGAAGACCTCGTGCAGTGGGAGAACACCAACAACGAGGACGTGCTCGCCCGCGCCCGTGAGGAGATCTGGAAGAGCTGGCGCGAGACCTGCGCGCTCAACAAGGGTCACCCGCAGGCGGCCGAGCTCTTCAACCCGGACACGCTGCCCGCCTTCCACGACCCCTTCGCGGGCGGCGGCGCGCTGCCGCTGGAGGCGCAGCGCCTGGGGCTGGAGAGCTACGCCAGCGACCTCAACCCGGTGGCGGTGACCATCAACAAGGCGATGATCGAGATCCCGCCGCGCTTTGCCGGTCGTGCGCCGGTGGGGCCGCGCATTCCCGGCGACAAGCAGGGCAAGCTGGCCGAGGACTGGTCCGGCGCCAAGGGTCTGGCCGAGGACGTGCGCCGCTACGGCGCCTGGATGCGGGCGGAGGCGGAAAAGCGCATCGGCCACCTGTACCCGAAGATCGAAGTCACCGCCGAGATGGTCGCCGAGCGCCCGGATCTCAAGCCGTTGCTCGGCCAGCAGCTCACCGTGATCGCGTGGCTGTGGGCGCGCACGGTGAAAAGCCCCAACCCCGCCTTCAGCCATGCCGAGGTGCCGCTGGCCTCGACCTTCGTGCTGTCGAGCAAGGCGGGCAAGGAGGCGTATGTGGAGCCAGTGATTAAAGGGGATAGCTACCGCTTCGAGGTTAGGGTTGGCACGCTTCCAGAGCGCGCAAAAAACGGTACCAAACTAGCACGAGGGGCTAATTTTCGGTGCCTGCTCTCCGATTCACCTATTGAGCCAAAGTACATCAAAAGTGAAGGCGTCGCCGGGCGTATAGGCTCGCGTCTACTCGGGATCGTGGCTGAAGGCGTGCGCGGCCGTATTTACCTGTCAGCCAGTCCGGAGCACGAGTCCGTCTCCTTGAAGGCGGCTCCGGGATGGAAGCCAGAGGTAACCATTTCAGGTAGTACGCAGTATCTTGGCGTTAAGCCATATGGTTTTACTCGTTTTGATCAGCTGTTCACTTCGCGACAACTGGTAGCACTGACGACCCTTTCTGACTTGGTTTCGGAAACGGTTGAAAGGTGTCATAGAGATGCTTTGGCGGTGATGGCTGCTAATGATGACTTGCGACTAAGCGAGGGCGGGAATGGGCCAAGAGCCTATGCAGAAGCAGTTGGTATTTATATGGCATTTGCTGTCAGCAAGGTTGCGAATATCGGTTCTTCGGTTGCGTCTTGGATGAATGACCGGGGAGCCTTTCGTGAGACTTTTGCACGTCAAGCCATCCCGATGGTTTGGGATTTTGTTGAGGCTAATCCGTTTGCTGATGCCGGTGGCAGCATTGAGACAGCAATCGAAAAAGGTGCGATGGCGGTTCGAGAGTTGCCTAGAAATGGAGTCGGAAAGGCGACGCAGGCAGATGCGCAGAGTCAAAGGATTAGTGAAACCAAGGTCGTTTCATCTGATCCCCCGTATTACGACAATATCCCTTATGCGGACTTGTCTGACTTCTTCTATGTTTGGTTACGCAGGTCACTAAGAGGGATCTACCCGGAGCTGTTTGCTACATTGGCCGTACCTAAGGCAGAGGAACTAGTCGCTGCCTCACATCGACAAGGTGGGCGCAGTCAAGCCGAGGCTTTTTTTCTCTCCGGGATGACGAATGCCCTAAGTAATCTGGTGCAGTACGCCCACCAAGCTTTCCCGGTAACTATCTACTATGCGTTCAAGCAGTCAGAGTCTTCAGAGGAAGCGGGCACATCTAGCACTGGTTGGGAGACGTTCCTCGAGGCCGTCCTGAAAGCTGGTTTCGCGGTCACTGGTACGTGGCCGGTTCGGACCGAAGGTGCAGGCCGCATTCGTGCAGGGGGAGCAAACGCCCTTGCCTCCAGCATCGTCCTCGTCTGCCGCAAGCGTGACGCCGACGCCGCCACCGTCAGCCGCCGCGA
>CAZNBU010000405.1:0-3566 GCA_964571035.1 uncultured Planctomycetaceae bacterium
TTGGGTGTTGGGTGTTGGGTGTTGGGTGTTGGGTGTTGGGTGTTGGGTGTTGGGTTTTGGGTTTTGGGCTTGGAGCCTCGGCCCTGATCTCTGACCTCTAGCCTCTGACCTCTGCCCTACGCCGCCTCGGTCAGCTCGATCATGGGCGCGTCGGCCCATGTCTGGTCGATGGCGTAGTACTGGCGGGCGTCTTCCTGGAACACGTGCACGATCACGTCGCCGTAATCGCCCAGCACCCACCAGCCTTCTTCGCGGCCCTCAACGCCCAGCTGGTCGCGCTGCGCGTGCGCCTTCAACTGGCGCGCCGCTTCGTCGGCGACGGCTTTCGCGTTGGTTGAGCTGCTGGCTGTGCAGATCACAAAGTAGTCGGCGACAATGGTAAGGCCGCGAACCTCAAGGACGCGAATGTCGCGGGCCTTCTTTTCTGCGCATGCTTGAGCTGCAATGCGCGCGGCGTGCAGGGCGTCTATAGTTCGGCCTCCTGTAGGGTGCGGAGGCGAGCGCCGCTACCCTTTGCCTGTTGCGTCCGCCGCTCGCAGCGGCAGGCGCATGCCGAAAGTGGAGCCCTCTCCGGGCACGCTTTCGACAAACACTTCCCCTCCGTGCAATTCTACGATCTTCTGCACGATGACCAACCCTAAGCCTGTGCCTTCGATCTCGGCGGTGAACCCGGCATCGACGCGGTAGAACTTCTCCCAGATGCGGCCGAGGTTCTCTTTCGAGATCCCCATGCCCTGATCGCCGACCGCAATTGTCAGTTCGTCTGACGTCGCCGTTACCTTGCAGATCACGTCGCCACCGTTGGGCGAGTATTTCACGGCGTTGCTGAGGTAGTTGGTCAGCGCCTGCCCCAGCTTGTCGCGGTCCACCAGCACCGCGGGCAGTTCCGGCATCTCCAGCGTGACGTTGTGGCGCGGGTGCGGCGGCAGCAGCTTGATCCGGGACTGGATCAGCTCGCGCAGGTTCACCGCTTCCACTTTCAATTGCGCCTTGCCGCTTTCCATGCGCGCGAGGTTCAGCAGGTCGAAGATCAGCTCGCGCAGTTGCAGCGCCGAGCTTTGCACCACGTCACCCAGTTCACGGAACTCCTCGCTGATCGCGTTCTCGCTGAGGATGATCTCCATGCCGCCGAGGATCGCCGTCAGCGGCGTCTTGAGCTCGTGGCTGACCGTGTTGACGAACTCGGTCTTCATGCGGTCCAGCTCGCGCAGCTTTTGCACTTCCAGGCTCAGCGACAGGTCGCGGCACAGAAACAGGTAGCCCTGGCGCTCGCCGGTGCGGTCGTACAGAAAGCTGGCGCTGATGCCGATGCTCATGCCGGTGCCGGGGCGCAGGTCGAGCTCAAGGCGCGACTCCACGCTGGGCTGCAATAGCAGCTTCTCCATCATCGCGCGCAACTCGTCGCCCAGGCGCGCGGGCAGCGCGCGGTCGAACAGCTCGTCGATCACGAAGATGCGCTTGATGTCGAACAGGAATTCGGCGTTGCCGTTGACCGCGATCACGCGCCCGTCGCGCCCCAGCGCGATGATGCCGTGCGGCACGCTTTCGAGAATGTTGTCGAACAGGCTGCTCAGGCTGCGCAGGCGCGTGTTGGCTTCCATGGCGGACGCGCGGCTGCTGAGCTCCTTGCACAGATGCTCCAGCAGGTCGGCTTCCACAACGCGCGCGAGAATCTGCGGTTCGCGCAGCCATGCCAGCAGCGCGCCGATCGGCCCGCGCTCGCCCACCACGGGCAGCACAGCCAGCGCGGTCGCGTGCTTCAGGCGCGCGAGGTTGATGGTGGCGGCGTCCAGCCGGATCGTCGGCTCGTCGCGCTGGATGTCGGTGTCGTCGTCGTCCTGCTCGGTGGGCTCGGCTATGCGTCCGGTGTCTTCGTCGGTCAGCTCGAAGAAAACCGGCTTGCGCTCGCGGGCCGCCCAGTCGAGCAGGTCGGTCATCTCGGTGACCACCTTCTCGGCCATCGGCAAGCGCGGGCCGGGCTCGCCCATGCGCGTGGTGTCGCGCTCCGCGATCAGCGTGTACCCGTGCTCGGAGTCGTACGTGCAAAGGCGCAGGTGCGCGACGTCAAACAGCTCGGCCACCGCGTCGCACGCCATGGTCAGCAGGCTGCTGACATCCTCAGCGCGGTCGAGCGACGCAAGACGCGCGAGATACCCGCGCAGGCGCGGGTACAGCTCGCTGTCGTGGCGGTGCGGCGCAACCCGGTCCGTCGGGCGCACACGCGTGGTGGGCGTCTCGGCGATGAACAGGCGGCCGGATTCGTCGTCTCGTTTCATTACAGTGCCAGGTCCAGCAGCGCGCCCGCGGATTCGAAGGCGCGCTGGAACTCGCTGAACAGCTCGTACAGCAGCGCTTCGTTCATGCGCAGGTTGCGCCAGGCGTCAGGATCAGCGAACGGCACAAACGGCTCGCCGGCGCCGAGCTGCCCCAGCGCGCTCACCATGCTGTTCGCGATGTTGACCACTTCGCACACCGCGCGCTCGCCGCGGGCCTTGTACGGCTCGTGCGAGTAGCGGATCACCTCGACCAGCGCTTCCGGGAAATTCCAGTTCTCGGCCAGCATCGCGCCGGCGCGGGCGTAGTCGGTGCCGAGCAGCTCGGTCTCCGCTTCCTGCATCGACATGCCGGCGCCGCGGGCGCGGGCCAGCGCGGGGCTGTACTTGTTGCCGATCACGCAAGCCAGCAGCACCTTGCCGGTTTCCGCCAGCAGGCCGCCGACAAAGCAGTCATCGGCGCGCGAAGGCAGCAGGCGCTTGGCCACCACCTCAGCGGCGATGGCGTTGGCGACGGCGTGCTTCCAGTATTGAAAGAAATCAAACCCGTCCACTTCGTCGGCGTTGCGGAAGACGTCCACCACCGCCGCCGAGATCGCCATGTTCTTCACCTTGGCGAACCCCAGCAGCACGATCGCCTTGGTCACGCTGCTGATGCGGCGCGGAAACCCGTAGTAGCTGCTGTTCACCAGCTTCAGGATCTTGCTGGAAAGCGCGGGATCGTTGCTGATCAGCTTGCCAATGTCGGCTGCGTTGGTGCGCGGGTTGACGGTCATGCGGCTGATGCGCGCGACGACGTGGGGCAGCGTCGGCAGCTCCTCGACGGATTCGAGAAGCTGCTCAAGCTTGCGGGTTTTTTCGGTGACGGCGTGCACGCTAGCTCCGCATCCGGGTGTTGAGGCGCTCCACGAGCACCTTCAGCGACACGCGCATGATCGACTTGTCCGCGGCGCTGCCTTCGCTGCTGCGGGCGAAGCGCTCCTTGAAAGCTGCCATCAGGCGGCCCAGCTCGGCGTCGTAGTCCGAGTCGCCGGTTTCGGCGCGTGCCGCAGACAGCGCAGCCGCCATGGCGGGGCGAATCTCGACCTCGCCGAACCCGCGGCGGATCAGCACGTGGATCAGCTCCTCGGTGAGTTCCTCACCGGCGTTGATCAGCACGCGGCCCAGCGCGTCCTCGACGGGCGCGCCCAGTACCATGCCGGGTTTGGCTTGCCTGACCGCAACGACACTCACGCATCGCCTCCTTGGCGATAGTTTATACTTTTTATGATTTATATGTCTAGTGGAAAAGTC
>CAZNBU010000406.1:0-2808 GCA_964571035.1 uncultured Planctomycetaceae bacterium
CCCTTCGCCCGCTCCAGCCTAAAACCCGCCCGGAGAGCCAATCTCCGGGAGGTTGTCGTCCCGACCAAAACGTATCGAAAACCCACTGTACCGCAAATCGTACCAGAAACGGCAATCCACCCGGTCGAGGTTGCCGAGCGTGGCACAGTGCCACGCAGACCGTGGAACTGTCGCAGACCCAAGTATCATCCATGGCACTTCAAGGAGGCCTCCACATGTCCAAGAAACCTACGCCCCCGAAGTACGCTGAGCGCGTGTTTACATGCGGCCATTGCGGACAATTGACCGAACACTTCTGGTACGCCCAACTTCAGGGCCACAATCCGACCCACAACAACAGCTCAGGCCGGAATGTCTGGACCTTTGGCGGCTTCGAAGTGGCTCAATGCGCGCACTGCCAGAAGCCGACCCTGTTTCTCGGTCGCGACCTCAAGTATCCGGTGACCGGCATTGCACCGTCTCCCGCCGAAGGAATGCCAGAGCCCGTTCGCCAATTGTACCGGGAATCCACCGACGTTGTCGGCTTCTCTCCGCGTGCCGCCTGTGCCTTGCTTCGGCTTGCCGCAGACGACCTGACCAAGACCTACGGTGCGGAGGGAAGCGCTTTCAACCACCGCATTGCCGATTTGGTCAAGAAGGGCGCGCCCTCACACATCCAGCAGGCATTCGACATCGCCCGCGTCCAGGGTAACGAGCTAGTTCATGAGGCCCAAATTCGGCCAGAGGACACTTTGGAAACAGCCCTGTTGCTCTTCCAATGCGTCAACTGGTCTGTCGAGTGGCACGAGGGCACCAAACAGTTAGATGGCGCATTTGCTGCACTTCCGGAGGGCAAGCGCAATGCGATAAGCAAACGCGACCGCAAACCCACGCCATAGCGCCGCGAAGTACCCACACATTCAGGCGTGGAGATGCTGTGTTCCTGCCATCGCTTGTTCACAGTTGCCCCACATCCGGAACCCCGCCCAATGCAAGTTATCGTCATTTGGTTTGATCTTGTCGGCGAAGTTTTGTCGCAGCCCTTGCTAACGTGGGCTGACTTGCTGGACCGTTGCGAGACGTGGATATGGGCAAGAGCGACTTGCCATTCGGAAGCGAGTTCTCCCCTTCGCAGATCGACCTTGCGGAGGTGCTTCAACTTGCCGACGAGCACGGCGGCGACTGGCGCGCATTTGAAGCGGCGATCAAGGCCCGCTACTTCGCGGCACACAAGACCAGCGACTACAACCGCGCGAAGCTCGCCAACAACTGCAAGCTCGGCATGATTGCCTACGGCATCATCGACAGGGACGCCAAGCTTACCGAGTTTGGCCGACAGCTTCATGCATTAGCCAGCAAGCCAGCGGACCTATACGCCGCCCTCGGTCGCCACATCCTGCTACACCTACGCGGTGTCACGTTGGTGCAAGGCGTACTCGACATGCAGGTAGCCGGAGAAACGGTTGACCTCAACAAGCTCCGGCACTGGCTGGAAAAGCTAGGCGTCAACTTTCCGCGAGGCGGTAAGCACCCAAGCATCATGCGCCTATGGCTGCAAAAGGCGGGCGTTTTCGTCGATGGTTGGCGCGTCAACGAGGCGAAACTCAAGGGGCTCACCGGCACCGACGCAGCCGAGCTTGACGCCTTGTCGATGCTAACGCCGCAGCAGAAAGCATACCTCAAGGCGCTTGCAAACCTTGGCCCGCAGGGTACGCACCGGTCGAATGAGGTTGAGAAACTGGCCCATGCCACCTACGGAATCGCGTTCGATGAGAAGAACTTGCCCAAGCAAGTGCTCTACCCGTTAGCCGAGGCCGGTTACATCGAGCTTACACGAGGAACCAAAGCCGAGGGGCGCGGCGCAAAGCCGTTCCTCGTCGCGCCGACACCAAAGCTTGTCGCCGACGTGATCCAACCGCTTCTGGAGCAGCTGGAAAAGCAAACGGCTTCCGACTTGAGACCGCTACTCAGGAAATCCCTACCGGACATCCTCAGGGAGCTAGACTCGAAGGACAAGCACATTCGCGGCCTTGCCCTTGAGGCCCTAGCCTTCAAGTTGATGCAGCTTCTAGACCTCACGTACTTGGCAACGCGCCTACGCGGCGAGGCCACGGGCGGCGCAGAGGTTGACGTGCTGTTCGAGTCCGCCCGCCTCATCTACTCGCGCTGGCAAGTCCAGTGCAAGAACACCGCCAGGGTTTCGCTGGACGACGTTGCCAAAGAAGTAGGGCTTACGCACTTCCTCAAGAGTACGGCAATCGTGATCGTGACCACCGGCGAGATCGGCCCGGAGGCCCGCCGGTACGCGAACAAGGTCGCCAAGGAATCGAACCTTTGTTTTGTGATGGTCAATGGCGACGACCTACGCGCCATTGAGGCCAACCCAACCCGCATCGTTGACGTGTTCAACCGCGAGGCAAGCCACGCAATGAAGCTCAAGGCCTTGGAGTTATGAAGATGCACAACCTATTCAAAAAGCTCGACCCGCCGACGGTTTACCACACGACCAAGCACGGCCGCATTGTTCACGCTGATTCGCTGGACGTGCTTGAGCGCATGCCCGCCGAGTCAGTTGACTTGATTATGACCAGCCCGCCATTCGGCCTAGTTCGCAAGAAGGAGTACGGCAACGAAACCGAGGACGCGCACGTCGAGTGGCTCCTGCGATTCGCCGAACCCATCGGCCGCGTGCTCAAACCCACCGGCAGCTTCGTGCTCGATCTGGGCGGCGCTTATCAGAGCGGACGCCCCGTGCGCTCGCTCTACAACTTCCGGGTCATGCTGCGCCTGTGCGACGAACACGGTTTCCATCTCGCCGAGGAGTTCTTC
>CAZNBU010000406.1:2818-3566 GCA_964571035.1 uncultured Planctomycetaceae bacterium
ACGTCGAAGCCGACAAGTACGTTGACTGGTTCAAGCCCTTTGCCGCGCAGTTCAAGCGCGTCTTGAAGGACACCGGCAGCGTAGTCATCGACATCGGGGGAGCTTGGAACAAGGGCGAACCGACCCGCCACCTGTACCACTTCAAGTTTTTGATCATGCTTTGCGAGGAGTTCAGCTTTCACCTTGCGCAGGACTTCTATTGGTGGAACCCCTCAAAGCTGCCTACCCCCGCTGAATGGGTGACGGTGCGCCGCATCCGCGTAAAGGACGCCATCAATACAGTTTGGTGGCTGTCCAAGACGCCTTGGCCCAAGGCCAGCAACCGGCGCGTGCTACAGCCATACAGCGACAGCATGAAGTCCCTTTTGAAGAATGGCTACAAGGCCAAGCGGAGACCGTCGGGGCACGACATCAGCGAAAAGTTCGCCGTGGACAACGGTGCAGCCATCCCTCCAAATTTACTCGCCATCCCAAACACCGAGAGCAACAGCCACTACATGCGCTATTGCGAATCACTCGGCATTAAGCCGCATCCGGCCCGCTACCCCGCCGAACTCCCAGAGTACTTCATTCGAATGTTAACAGATATTGAAGACGTAGTCGTTGATCCGTTCGCCGGGAGCTGCATCACCGGTGAAGTATGTGAACGCCTGGAGCGCGCTTGGGTGTGTTCCGAACTTGTTGAAGAATATCTGAAAGGCGTGGTTGGCCGCTTTCAGGACCATTCCACACGACGCGGCAATATCTC
>CAZNBU010000407.1:0-3532 GCA_964571035.1 uncultured Planctomycetaceae bacterium
GGTGATATCGGGTTCGTCTTCAATAATCAGGATGCGGTGCGTCTTGGTCATAGTCCCTGTCGGCATGGGTTACTCCGATTGGTCTGAGTGCCGCACGATGTCCCCCGTGAGAATGTACAGCACCTGGTCGGCGATGTCGGTGGCGCGGTCGGCTGCGCGCTCGAGGTGGCGCATGATGTTCATGGTCTGCAACGCGGTCTCGACCTGGTCGCTGTGCTGCTCCATGACCGCGATCAGGCGGATGGTGGTGTTGCGGTAGGCGTTGTCCACTGCCTGGTCCATGTCGCGGACTTCGTGTGCGGCAAGCTCGTCCAGGTTCACAAACGCCTGCAAGGCGCGGTCGAACATCTCCACCACGCGGGCGCCGGTCGTGCTTACGTCTACGTCAATCGGCAACGGCGGGCGGGTGGCCAGAAACTCGGCGCGCTTGGCGATGCGCACCGCGGTGTCGCCTGTGTTTTCGATCAACTGGTTGATCTTGAGCGCGCTGGTCACGTAGCGCAGGTCTTGCGCCACCGGCTGGTGCAGCGCGATCAGCCGCAGGCACTCTTCTTCAATGCGTACTTCCTTGGCGTCCAGCACTTCGTCGGCCTCGGTGGCTTCACGGGCCAGCTTGACGTCGCGGGTGTTGTAGGCCTCCATGGCCTTGGAAAGCTAGGACAGGGCGAGCTTGCCGATGTGAAGAAGGTTCTTCTTGAGGGTCTCGAGCTCACGCGCGAGGTGGTGGATTTGTGCCGGCATCACGGTTCCTTGGTGAAAGCTATAGCGAGATCACCTGAAGGGCTTGTAAAGAAAACGATAAGCCCGAAATAACTCTACTCGGCTGCACTCCGGCCCGATGGTCGCTATCATCCCGCAGCAATAGCGGGGAGAAGCATGGACATTGAACAGCAAGCCAAAGCCTTCGCCGACACCGTGGCAAGCCTGAAGCAGGAGGTCGGCAAGGTCATTGTCGGACACAGCGAGATCGTGGACAAGACTCTGGTCGGATTTGTCACGGGCGGGCACATCCTGCTTGAGGGCGTGCCGGGCCTGGGCAAGACCATGCTGGTGCGGACGCTGGCTGACGCGGTGGACGTAACCTTTTCCCGCATCCAGTTTACGCCCGATTTGATGCCGGCTGACATCACCGGCACCAACATCGTAGTAGAGGAAGACGGACACCGGCGCTTTGAATTCCAGAAGGGGCCGGTGTTCGGCAACATCATCCTCGCGGACGAGATCAACCGCGCCACGCCCAAGACCCAGTCGGCGCTGCTGGAGGCAATGCAGGAAGCCAGCGTCACGTTCGGCGGGCACACCTTCAAGTTCGAGCAGCCGTTTTTCGTGCTGGCAACGCAGAACCCCATTGAAATGGAAGGCACCTACCCGCTGCCCGAGGCGCAGCTTGACCGCTTCATGTTCAAGCTGGACGTGAAGAGCCCGAGTGTCGCCGAGCTTGCCAAGGTGCTGAGCAGCACCACCGGCGCCGAGAAGGCGCGCGCCAGCAAAGTGGTCGACGGCAAGCGCATCGTGGAGATGCGCGAGCTGGCTGAGCAGGTGCCGATCGCGCAGCACCTGACGGAGTACGCGTCGCGGCTGGTGCTGGCTACGCACCCGGAAAGCCCGGAGGCTGCGCCGATCGTGAAGCAGTTCGTGCGCGTGGGCAGCAGCCCGCGCGGCGGGCAGGCGATGATCCGCGGCGCCAAGATGATCGCGCTGGCGCGCGGTCGCTTCAACGTAAGCGCCGACGACATCCGCGAATGCGCTTACCCGTCACTGCGCCACCGCCTGATCCTCAACTTTGAAGGCGAAGCGGAAGGCGTAAAGCCGGACGAAGTAATCTCGCGCGTGATCGAGCACGTGCCGGACATCCCCGAGCGCGTGCGGAAGCTGTAGGCCAACCGAGACCGATCATGCCTACGATTTCGGTGTTCTTCGGCATCGTGATCCGCATGTACTACGACGATCACGGTCCTCCGCACTTTCATGCGTACTACGGGGAGTACGCAGCCGTCATCAACATTGATACCCTTGAAGTACGCGATGGACGTTTGCCACGCCGCGCGCTGTCAATGGTTCTTGAGTGGGCCGCCGCGCACCGGCATGAGCTGACGGCCAACTGGGAACGGGCGGAGCAGCATCAGGTCCTGAAGCGCATCGACCCGCTGGAGTAAGGCATGGAACGAGTCACAGCCGTAGCTCCCCTCGAAGGGTACCGCCTGGAGGTGGAGTTCTCAGACGGTACGCGAGGCGTCGTTGAACTGGCGGATCGGCTGTTCGGCCCCGTGTTTGAGCCGTTGAAGGACCCCGCGGTCTTTGAGTCGGTATCGATTGACGAGTTCGGCGCGGTGGTTTGGTCGAACGGGGCAGACCTGGCACCGGATGCCTTGTATGCGCGGTTGAAGGGTGAACCGGCTGAGCGCTCCTGACCCGCCGCTGTTGCACTTGTTCAAGATCCCTACTTTGCCTTCAAATTGCACAAATACGCTATTGTCGCATTCGGGGTTCGGCTATAAATCCGCACTTCGTGAGGTTGCACCATGACGCAGCAGGATCGCCGATTCATGTGGCGGGCGCTTGAGCTGGCTAAACGCGGCCAGCCGTACGTCGCGCCCAACCCCATGGTCGGCGCGCTCATCGTCAACAACGGCAACGTGGTCGCCGAGGGGTTTCACGAGAAGTTCGGCGGCCCGCACGCTGAAGTCAACGCCATCCGCGCGGCCGGCGGCCAGGCCAAAGACGGCACGATGTACGTCACGCTTGAGCCGTGCTGCACCGGGTACGAAGGCAAGAAGACCCCGCCCTGCGTACCCGAGATCATCAAAGCCGGCATCAAGCGCGTCGTGATCGCAATCAAAGACCCGCACATCGAAGTACGCGGCGTCGGCGTGCAACAGCTTGCGGACGCCGGCATCGACGTACACGTCGGCGAGTGCATCGAAGAAGCGCGGGAGCTCAATGCCGCCTACTTCACCCACGTCGAGAAAGCCCGCCCGATGGTCACAGCCAAGTGGGCGATGACGATGGACGGCAAGATCGCCACGCGCTCCGGCGACGCGCGCTGGATCAGCAGCGAAGAAGCCCGCCGCGAGGTGCACTACGACCGCGGGTGCACCGGCGCAATTATCGTCGGCCGCGGCACCGTCGAGCGCGACGACCCGCGGCTCACCGCCCGCGGCGGCGTGGGAAGGCAGCCGCTGCGTGTGGTGATCGACACCGACTTGGAGATCCCGCTCGACCGCGAGCTGGTCAAGACCGCCAAGGAATTCCCGGTCTTCGTCTACTGCGCCGACGACGCGCCGGAAGACCGCCAGAAGGCGCTGCAGGACCAGGGCGTGTACCTGATCATGCTGCCGCGCCACGCCACGCATATGCGCTGGCACGAGATCCTGCACGACCTGGGCGAGCGAGGCGTCACCAGCGCGATTATCGAAGGCGGCGGCGGCATCCTCGCCAGCGCGTTTCAGGAGCGCGCCGTCGACCGTGTGAAGATCTTCATCGCGCCCAAAGTCTTCGGCGGAGAAGCCGCCACCACGCCCGTAGAGGGCCC
>CAZNBU010000408.1:0-3501 GCA_964571035.1 uncultured Planctomycetaceae bacterium
AGGAAGGCATGCAGGGCATCAGCCCGCGCTACATCCAGGACAAGATCAGCAACGCGATTGTGAACTACCCGAACACGGACACCGTCAACCCGTTCATGCTGATGAACGAGCTTGAGGGCGGGTTGAAGCACCACTCACTGATCAGCAGCGAGGACGTGAAGAAGAAGTACAAAGAGCTGCTGGGCGTGGTGCGGCAGGAGTACGAAGAGATCGCCAAGAACGAGGTGCAGCGCGCCATCAGCGCTGACGAAGAGGCGATTGCGCGGCTGTGCGGCAACTACATTGACCACGTGAAGGCGCACACCCAGCGCGAACGCGTGCGCAACAAGTACACCGGCGAGATGGAGGATCCCGATGAGCGGTTCATGCGCTCGATCGAGGAAAAGATCGACGTCAGCGAATCGCGCAAGGACGACTTCCGGCGCGAGATCATGAACTACATCGGCGCGTTGGCCCTTGAGGGCAAGAGCTTCGACTACAAGACCAACGAGCGGCTTCACCGCGCGCTGGAGTTGAAGCTGTTCGAGGACCAGAAGGACAGCATCAAGCTGACTAGCCTGGTAAGCAACGTCGTGGACAAGGAGACGCAGGCCAAGATCGACGTGGTGAAGCAGCGCCTGATCGACCGGTACGGGTACAACGACACAAGCGCGACTGACCTGCTGAACTTCGTGGCCAGCATCTTCGCGCGGGGCGACCTGAAGGATTAACGCCTGAAAGGGCAGAACGCAGGGGCTTCCATTGGCGGTCGCCCATTGGTAATTGGTCATAGCGTTATCGAACCGATTCGAGGCAGCACACCGATAACACCTATGTTTGAAGCCGCAGAAGCCTTTGACGTCCGCTTTCTCGAGTACTTCGCGCGCCTGGGCCGCAGGTACGTGATGTCGCTCAAGCCCAGCAACGCCAAGCCGGATCCCGAAAAGGTTGAACTCGCCAAGATCAAGGTCGAGCAGGCCATGCGCGAGATTGTGGACGGGCAGAGCGAATTCGCCGAGACGTTCATCAACGCCGCGTACTCCGACGAGCCGGGCACCGTGGTCTGGGGACTTGGCATGACCGTCTGGGCCAGCTCCGGCCCGATGATGGAAGACGACCTGCGCAAGCGCGGCAAGGCGATCCTTGATGCCGCCGCCAAGAAGCGCCCGGGGCACCGGCTGCTGATTCGCGCGCACGCCATCATGTCGCGCAGCGAGCGTAACTACGCCAAGTCGCACCGGTTTCTCGACATGATGCTGCGGCTTGACCCCAACGACGTCGAAGCCGTGGATGACAAGGTCAACCTGTTCATGATGCAGGAGGATTTCCAGAAAGCCGCCGGCATGCTGCAGAAGGCGCTTCAGAAGTGGCCGGACGCGAAGATCCTGCAGGACACGCAGAACCAGTTCAAACGCGACAGCAAACCGTGCCCGCGTTGCGGCACATACATGCGGTTCGCCGCGCCATTCTGCCCGAAATGTAAACACAGCTTCCTTTAACACATGGCGAAACCTCCGCGCCTGACGACACGCATCGCACTGGGCTGGGCCCGGCGCACGGCGCGTCGCTTCCCGCCAGGCGCGCTGGAGCCGCTTACCGCCGACACCCGCGCGCGGATTCTGGTTGTAAACACCACGGGCATCGGCGACACGATCTTCTGCACCGCCCCGATTGCGGACCTGCGCGAGTCGTTTCCACGGGCGGAGATTGACCTGTTTGTCGACCGCCGCCGCGTAAGCCTGGTTGAGAACAATCCGCGCCTTACCCGCGTCATCACTTACCAGGGAAAATTCAAGCGGCTGCGCGCGACCATCCGGTTGTTGCGCGAGATGGACTACGACATCGCGATGATCCAGCACGCGAACGACCCGGACGTCGTGCCGCTGGTGGCTTCATCGCGGCCGAAGCACCTGGTCGGGTACCAGTCCCATACGTTCAGTCTGCTGTACAGCGTCGCGTTGCCGCCGGCTGACCGGCAGGGCGGCGCGCACACGATTGACGCCCGCCTTGCGCTGTGCCGGGCAATCGGCGCGCGGGGCGAGCACTGGCAGATGGAGCTGTTTCCGGACGACGGCGACCGCGCGCAAGCCGCTGAATTGCTGCACGAGTTCGGCATCGCGGAGGGCGAGGTGATCGCGATGAACATCGGCGGCTCGCTGCCCAGCAAGCGCTGGCCGATTGCGTGCTGGGCGGCGCTCGCGCGCGTGCTGTGCGAGAAGGGCAAGCACTGCCTGTTCGTCGGCGGGCCGGAGGACCAGATCATCGCCGAGATGATCCGCGAGCACCTGCCACCGGATTCAACCGCGCATTTCGCGGTGGGCCGCACGCCGTTCATGGCGAGTGTTGCGTTGATTAAGCTCTGCGCCGCGCACGTCACTGGCGACACAGGCATGCTGCAAGCCGGGTTGGCGATGAACGTACCGACGGTGGCCCTGTTCGGCCCGGACGACCCTGCATGGACTGGCCCCCACCCCAAGCAACCCAATGCCGTCGTAGTCACCGGCGACCCCGCCGCCCGGCCGCCCGACTACGATCGCCGCAACGACCGCGATGGCACGCTGATGAAAACAATTGGAGTGGATCGGGTGCTCTCGGGCCTGGCTAAGCTTGGCATCGTCGAAGTCGCACAGGCATGATCCGTGGTACAATGAGCGCGCCATGAAGATGCACAAGATTGAGGGCGATCACGGCCGGTTCCGCAACATTGTTCGCGGGCGCATTCGCAAGGAGCTGCGAAAGTTCCTTACGAACGGCGAAATCGTGACCCGCAAGGGCCGCGACGCTGTGAGCATCCCGCTGCCGCAGATCGACATCCCGCGGTTCAAGTTCGGCCAGAAGCAGACCGGCGGTGTCGGCCAGGGCGAAGGCGACTTGGGCGAGTCGCTGGGTCAGGACGGTCAGCCCGGCGCGGGCGCGGAAGCCGGCGATCAGCCGGGCGACCACGTGCTGGAAGTTGAGGTCACGCTGCAAGAGCTGGCGGAAATCCTTGGGGAGGAGCTGGAGCTGCCCAACATCCAGCCCAAGGGCAAGAACGTCGTGCAGACCGAAAAGTCGCGCTACGTCGGCATCCGCCGCATCGGCCCCGAAAGCCTGCGTCACTTCCGGCGCACCTACAAAGCCGCGCTGTTGCGCCAGATTGCCATGGGGTCGTACGATCCCGAAAACCCGGTGATCATCCCCGAGCGGGACGACCGCCGCTATCGCTCATGGGAAGTGCGGCCGATCCCTGAAAACAGCGCCGTGCTCATCTACATGATGGACGTCAGCGGAAGCATGGGCGAAGAACAGAAAGAGATCGTGCGCATCGAGGCCTTCTGGCTCGATACGTGGCTTCGCAGCCAATACAAGAACATCCAGAGCGTGTACATCGTCCACGACGCGGAAGCCAAGGAAGTAGACGAGCACACCTTCTACCACCTGCGAGAAAGCGGCGGCACCAAGATCAGCAGCGCGTACGAGTTGTGCAGCAAGATCATCCGCGAGCGCTTCAACCCGCTGGAGTGGAACATCTACCCGTTCCAC
>CAZNBU010000409.1:0-3497 GCA_964571035.1 uncultured Planctomycetaceae bacterium
GGACATCGGCTGCGCTCAGCCTCAGCTCGGGTTGGTTGCCGGCTACGACAACAGCCTTGGTTCGAACTCGCCCCGTTTCATCAATGCCTGCAAATTCGTACCGACCTGCGCCCGGAATTCTTAGTCTTCCGGGTTGCCCCGCGCTGGCTACGCCGACCCACTCACGCTCCGGTATCCCCTCCGGCGTGAGCGCGACACGTCCGGCCAACCCATCCGCGGACACGATGACGACCGGCGTCCGCAATAGCACAAGAATTGTGGTTGTCCCTGCCCGCGCCTCTGCAATGCTTGCAACTTCAAGGTTGGCATTGCGGGCCGAGGCAATCAGCCACACGCGCTCTGCGGATCGAGGCCAATCAACCTCGATTTCCCGGTTCAGGGCGGCCGGGACGTCCTGAGACCTTACGTTGCCGCGTTCGATCCAGAGGACCTTGAGTCGCGGCGAGAACGCGCCCGGTGCCTGGGCTGTGCTGACAATCGCCTGGGCGCTTATCCGATCTTCGTTCGCGTCCGGACGGACCAGGTCCGCACGCCACGCATCGCCGATACGCACGAGATACCCGGCGTTGTCATAGACGATGTTGTCTGTCCCTTCCGGCACCACGGAGATCACGGTGAAGCGGTAGTCCGGGTGCATGCGCGCCGAGTACGCGGTTCCGATCACCTGCGTGTCGATCACGATCGCGGACTTGATGCCGCTGTCGCGGATCTCGCGCCCGTCCATCGGGTGCGGTAATGGCCTGTCCACAGCCATGACGCGCAGGAACGTGGTTGCGGGCGCTGGCGTGATGCGCCCGGTGACCGCTACATATTCGGGGTAAGGAGTTTTCACTCGAGGCATTGAATAGGTGACGGTCTCGCCATCCCGCGTAATCGTGAACGACTGGGGCGAGAATGATCCGCCGTCGCCGAAGTGAGGCAGCGGGCCGATCCGCAGCGCGCCGGGAGATACGCCCGTCACCACGGCTTCACCGAGATCGTTCGTGGTGACATATCGTGTAACGCCTTCCTGCAGCAGGTTCGGCCCGATGGAGAATCTTGTATCACCCATCGGCGTTTCAACGCGCGGCCCCGGGTTCGAGAGTCGTTCGATCCAGACCGCGCGTAGTGTGATCGACCATGAACCGGGTGCGAGGTTGATGTGGTACTCATCTACGCCCGGGGTCAGGGGTTGGTGGTAGTCGGCGGATCGGCCTTCGACCTGGATCGCCCGCGTGTTGCCCGAAACCGGGACATCCACGCTCTCGCCCGAATAGCACGCGAGTGGCGCGGGCCAACCAGGTGTGCGCAACCCGTTTCGCGCGGCGATGAAGTAGAGTTCTCCCTCGGCGCCGCCGGTCAGGTGAACCTTCACGGTCCGTAACTGTGACAGCTTGATGTCGCCGAGATCGGTTGTCTTGGCGGGGAAACTGGTGTCCAGACTGCTCAGTGCATCCGTCGCGAAGCAGGTGAAGTCGAAACGGTTGTCGATGAACCCGGTAAAGCGCCCGTCACCGCCCGTAACCATCGTGACGTCGCGATAGGACGTGCGGCCTTCCGTGTACGTGCGGACAGTTGCGCCGGCGGCTGGCGTTCCATCGGGTGACAGCACGCGTCCGGAAACCTGTTGCAGCGGGAAGGCTTCGCAGACGTATTTCCCCTCACTGACCATCTTGATGTAGGAGTGGGAGGAGAAACCGACGATGTCTCCGGCGCTGCTGAGGAAACGAATCTGAAAGAAGAACGGGAACGGGGCGGCACTCTCGGGCAGCGTGACCTTGTCCTGCGCGATTACCTTGCCCGTAGGGCGCAAACCGCCGCCATGCAGGCCAGTCTTGACGGTTGCTATGGGGAGCGGCGGCGGTGAGACCCAGTTTAGCTGCATCTCAATCGAGCGCCCGTCCAGCACGATCAAGAGGCGGGTAACGATCCCCGGGCCTTCCAGCCTTGCGGTCCAGAGTCCTCCCGGAACTTCTGGAGTCGTCAGTTCAACGAAGCTCCGTGGGGTCAGCCCCTCGATGCGGAAGACCCCCGCTTCATTGCGTTCCGCTATGAGATGGTTCGTGCCGATGCCAGCCGTGACCGCCTGCTTGACGACTTCCAATGTGTTGACGGAGCTTGCGTTCTCGCCCTCAAACAGGACTTCGAGGATTGCACCTTCCGTCAGGACAATGCGTACGCTGTCGGCGCCGGGCTCGATTCTTTGGGTGCCCATCATGTTGCCGCTGGTGGCAGTGACATCTCGACCGCGATTCGAAAGCGGAAACTCAAACGTGCCGTCTTCGCCGGTTGTCGTGCCGAAGGTGCCGCCACCGACCGCGGACCGCGTGGGATCAACCGGCTTCGCCGACATGACGACATGCGCGCCCGCCACGGGGGCTCCGTCGTGCATCACGACCAACCCGCGACCGCGGCGCGCAGGGGCCAACCACACTCGTTCGTATAAAGATCGCTGGTTTGGCGGGTGGACCAAACCCGAGAGGTAGCCGTTGGCCTCGACGCTGACGCCATCGACGAAAGCGGCCCGATCCAGCTCCGCTTCGCCGGACGTGGATGTCGTCGCCGAGTCGAACCCGTGTGCCAGCGGGTTCAGCGTAGCCAAAGGAACAGGGCGCGATGTCAGTTCATCGAACACGTCGACGCGGATCAACTCGCCGGAAAGCGCAGGAGCGGCTGGTGTATCTTCCGGCGGCACATCGATGGAAGGCGCCAGGATCGGCGGCGATTCCCGTACAGGCGGTTGTACTGCCGCGTTGATTCGAGGCGCCGGTTGAGATGGGGTTTCCACCCCGTCTAGCTGCGAGGTCCGCCAGTTTGCAAGAAACAACAGCAGGCCCGCAATGACCAACACTACTGCCACAACAACCATTCCTCGGCGCCTCATAGCAACTCCCAGGGGCGGGCTGGATGCAATCACACGCGGGGGCAGGATTGTCCGTTCTGCACCGCTACTGAGTCAAGGCCGTTCGCTTTGCACGCCGGTCGAGGGCTAGCACTACCGCGAAGATGCCGAGGCCGCCGAGAAGCGGGGCGGCTAGGGTGGCCCATAGGGGTTTTATGTCTGTGTAGAACAGGGCGGGGATGCTCATTGCGATCATCAAGGCGACAAGAATCGTTGCGCTCAGCCTGCGCCCTTTGCCCGCGATCAGGCCGCAGGCGAGGCCGCCGAGTAGCCCGGCTAGGAAGTTGATGGGTAGCTCCCACTTGAACCCGGGGTGATCGAGCGGCGCTTTGGGAAACTCGCCGTCTACCATGGCGAGGTCGGGCCAGATGATCGGCACCAGCACGAACGCCCAGAAGACGATCAGCAATGCCATCCCGACATATCCACCAATCACGCCCAGCACGATTCTTAGAAAGCCCATTGGTCTGCTCCCACTTTCCGAGACGGGGCGGCGGGCGAACCCGCCGCCCCGCCAGTGCCTACGCCATTGCCGCCCGCAGCGCGTGGCCGAACTTTTCCATGCGTGACTTGTCCTTGTTCCAGTCGAGCGCCATCACGTACGCCCACGCGCCGT
>CAZNBU010000410.1:0-3485 GCA_964571035.1 uncultured Planctomycetaceae bacterium
TTCAGGGCCACGCTGGCGCGCAGCAGGGCGACGCCGCCGCCCGGCAGGATGCCGCCGTCCTTCTCAGTCGCCGCGCGCACACTGTGCAGCGCGTCTTCCACGCGGGCCTTGAGCTCCTTCATCTCGGGCTCGGTGGCTGCGCCTACCTTGACCACCGCGATGCCGCCCGACAGCTTGGCAAGCCGCTCCTGCAGCTTTTCGCGGTCGTAGTCGCTGGTGGTGTTTTCGATCTCGCGGCGAATCTGGTCGCAACGGCCCTTGATGTCCGCCGTCTTGCCCGCGCCTTCGACGATTGTGGTGTCTTCGTTGTTGATCACGACCTTCTTGGCGGTGCCCAGGTCCTTGATCGTGATGTCCTCAAGCTTGTGCCCGAGGTCCTTCATCATCGCCTTGCCGCCGGTCAGGATCGCGATGTCTTCAAGCATCGCCTTGCGGCGGTCGCCGTAGCCCGGCGCCTTCACCGCAGCCACGTTCAGTACGCCGCGCAGCTTGTTCACCACCAGCGTGGAAAGCGCTTCGCTTTCGACACTCTCGGCGATGATGATCAGCGGGCGGTTGGCTTTGCTTACGGCTTCCAGCAGCGGCACCAGCGGCTGTGCGCTGGTGATTTTGTCTTCGTGCACGAGGATCAGCGGCTTGTCGAAATCGACGGTGACGTTCTCGGTGTTGTTGACGAAGTGCTGCGAGAGGTACCCGCGGTCGAACTGCATGCCCTCGACCCAGTCCACGTGCGTTTCAGCGGTCTTGCTTTCGTCCACGGTGATCACGCCGTCCTTGCCGACCTTCTCCTGCGCGTCGGCGATGATCTTGCCCACGCGGGGGTCGTTGTTGGCGGCGATGGTGGCGACGTAGGCGACTTCCTTCTTGCCTTCAACCGGGCGCGCCTGCTTTTCGATGTGCGCGACGGCGGCTTCCACGCCCTTGTTGATGCCGCGCTGGATGGCGGCTACGTTGGCGCCGCTGATCACGTGGCGCAGGCCTTCGCGGAAGATCGCGTCAGCCAGCAGCGTCGCGGTGGTGGTGCCGTCGCCGGCGACGTCGCTGGTCTTGCTGGCGACCTGGCGCACCATCTGTGCGGCGCAGTTCTCGTAGGGATCGGTGAGTTCGATTTCCTCGGCGACGGTGACGCCGTCCTTGGTGATGTTGGGCGCGCCCCAACCCTTGTCCAGAACCGCAGTGCGGCCCTTGGGACCGAGGGTGGAGACGACCGCCTTGGCAAGCTTCTCGACGCCGTCGGCCAGTTTCTCGCGTGCCTCGGTGTCGAAAACGATCTGCTTAGCAGCCATGGGATCAGTCCTCTCGAGTCGTGTCACAGGTCAACGAGGCCGTGGTGTGCAAACACAATGCCAACAGCAGGGCGGTTGGACGCGAGGGATGCGCGTTGCAACCCGTTACGTTGGCGCTGGTTGCGCGACGCCTCGACGTGAGCAAACTCTCCCGCCGCCAAACTGACAGGGGGCGGCGATGGCCACAAACACGCCTGCAGGATTGGCAGACATGAAAGCCCGCGACGGAAGTCGCGGGCTAGTCATCCCAGATGCGCCCTCCGGCTGGGTCGTTCAGAAGGTATGGACCTGCATTGACGCTAAGCCCACGACTTCCGTCGTGGGCTTTCAGGTTCTCTGCTTGGCTCTGCATGCGTATCATGGCTTGTGACCGAAACCGGAGTGTCCGATGATCCGCATTCTCCTCTGCCTGCTTGTTCTTGCCCCCGCTTTGGCTGCCGAAGCCTCTGTCACCAGCATTTTCCAGAAGCCTGCCAAGGGCAAGATCACGAAGCTGGATGTGCAGGGCCGGGTTGAGGTCAAGATCGAAGGCAGCGAAGTGCCCGAGCGCATCCCGCTGGATGAAGTGGAAGAGATCAGCTTCGGCCACAAGGGCGACGAAAAGAAACCGACCGAAACGCCGCTGCGCGTCTACCTGATCAACGGCGACGTGCTGCACGGCACACCCGACAACGGCCCAGCCGACGACGAAGAGGTCTTCACCCTTCGCGGCGCGCGCTACGGCGAGTTGCAGATTCACATCGACTCGGTCAAGCGCGTGGAGTACGTGGCCAACGTCGCCCCTAATGTACTGCCCGAGCTCGGGCCCGACGCGCGCTCAGACACCACCTACTTCGCCGAGCATGGCAACCAGCCCGCGCAGTCCGATCCGGCTGGCACGCTGGTGCGAATCGTGAAGGACGGCGTCTACATCTACAACCCGGTGCTGGATGGCGACAACTATGCCGGCACCAAATTCAGCTGGGACCGGATGCGCGGCATCGTTTGCAAGCGCACCCCCTACCAGGCCTACGAGAAGCTGCTGGGCATCTTCACTCTGCGCGACGGCAGCGTGATCCGCGGCAAGATTGAGGGTTGGGGCGAAGGCAAGATCGTGATCGAGCACCGCGTCCTCAAGCGCAGCGTCACGCTGGAAGAAAACAACCTGATCAGCGTGACGATGAAGAACGGGCGTTACGTCTACCTGAGCGACATCGAATTCGCCGAAACACCCGCCGAGCGCCCCTACTACCTGCCCGGCGACTTCAAGTACGAGCAGTACCTGTTCAAGGTGCGCCGCGACCAGGCCCAGGGCGGCGGGCCGATCAGCCTGCGCGGCAAGGTGTACGCGAAGGGCCTGGGCGTACACGCGATCAGCAAGCTGCAGTACGACCTGAACCGCAGCTACTCGCGCTTCATCGCCGACATCGGCGTGGACGACAGCGCCGGCGACCTCGCCAGCGTAGAGTTCAAGGTATACGCCGACGGCAAACTGGTGTACGAGTCCGGTGTGCTGCGCCGCTCCACGGGCGTGAAGACCGTGGACATCGAGGTGCTGAACGTGCGCCGCATCACCCTCGAAGTCACAGCCGCCGACAACGCCGACATCCAGGACCGCGCCAACTGGGCCAACGCGAAGCTCGTGCGCTGATTTGGAATAGCCGCGAAAACACGAAAGCGCGAAGGCATTAGCCACGAAAGCACGAAAGCACCAAACCAGCCGTTGGTTCTGTGCTTTCGTGTTTTTGTGGCTCTCCTGTAGTTCCGCGCGAAGTGCAGTTTCGCAGGTTGGGACGCGATACCATCCGAACAGCAGCATCCTATGCTGAACGTGACGTGAGATTCGAGACGCTGTAGAGACAACGAAGTAGAGAGTCGACTCATGCAGAACAAGAGCGCGCTGGTTGCGGGGTTGTTGATCCTGGTGCTGATCGGGCTGGGCATCGGGTGGTTCGTGATGAACCCGCCGAACCCGGGTGACACGCCGCACGACACAACCCGCACAGCCCGTTCCGGCGACGACCGTTCGAGCGACAAGACCGCGCCAACCCGCGACAGCACGGACGACGCCCCACCCGAAAACACAACGCGCACAACGCCGCCCGATGCCGTGCAGAAGCAGGCTCCACCCGTAGAGAAAGCCAAGCCTGTCATCGCCACCATCTCCGGCAAGGCGATCGACTACTTTGAAGAGCCCGCCGCCTGGTTGACGCTCACGCT
>CAZNBU010000411.1:0-3483 GCA_964571035.1 uncultured Planctomycetaceae bacterium
CCTTCACCTACACCGCACCCAAAGACAACGCTCCGCCAAAGAGCGACGACGGCGGAAGCTGCTCCGCCGGAACTTCACCCACGTGGTACATCATGCTGGCGGTTCTCGGAATGCTGGCGGTTGCCACGCTGCGCAGACGAGTGAACTAACCGTGAAGATCTAACGATGCCCATAGTGCCAGTTGCTATGGGGCATCGTTGCGTGTACGAGCGCACCAACACCATTCGGCCGTATTCGGCCGAAATCCGCATTAGCCCTTGCCATCGGTTGCGTTCTTTGCGACCGTATGACCACGACCGAGTTATCAGCCAGTGTGACTGCATGTGGGGAAGGTCCGTGGGGGACCTGTCCGCTGGGTGCGTGACTCCGGCCATTGCATACGTCCAGACGACGGCGCGTGGGGCGCCGAGCCTGCTCTGGGCCACGACTTTCGTGGGGAGAAATCCGTGAATCGCTACGCTATCTTGATAGCCGTATTGGCTGCTGCTGCGGCTGGGGTCTACGCGCAGACGACGGTGGATGTCTATCCGTTCAACGTTCCGCTTGCGACCGGCTCAACTACCAGCACCGCCGTCACACACAATGCCAACATAAACGCGCCTGGCGGCCCGGTGGGAAAGGAGTGTGGATGGGCGAAGTTTGATCTGTCGTCAATCCCGACCGGAGCAACGGTTTCGTCCGTTGTTCTTTACATCAACGTGACGTCGACGAACTGGCCGTACTGGAGCTGCACCCCGGTAACCGCTGACCCGCTAGTGACCGCGCCAGCCACCTTGCAAGCCGACATCGTGGCGGAGGAGTTCAGCGGCAACTATATCCAGCCGGACGAGAGTTCTTCATACGCGCCGGGGCCCAAGCAGTACACGCTTGGGGGTACGATTAATGCGGATGTTCAGAATAAGCTGGCTGCCGGCTGGATCGCGCTGGGCTTCTGTGACCGGGACACAACCGCAACCTATTTCGTCAACTTTTCCGGGTATGATGCCGGTGTGAACCGGCCCTACCTGCGCATCACGTACACCGGCGGCGGGCCTGCCGTGAACGGCTCCGCAACCGCGGGCACAGCCCAGACCGTGTTCTCGAACGCGCAGGGCACCGGCGGTAACGGTTTGGTGGGCGGCACGTTCACGATGGCCACGAACAACCTCGGGCCGATGACGGTGACCAACATAGATCTCACGGCTTCAGGAACCGGCGACGACTCAACTGCCTTCACGGAAGTCGCGATCTACCGAGACTTCAACACCAACGGAACATTCGAGTTCGGCACCGACACGGCTGTAACCGCCGCCGCGACCTTTCCGGCGAATGACGGCACCATCTCGGCGCCCGTGATCACCAGCGAGCAGGGGATTGGCGCGAGTGAAACGCGAACCTACTTCGTAGTCGCGAAGCTGGCGGGTCTTGCTTCGCCGGGCCAGACATTCAACTTCCGGATCGGGGACATCACCGTCGCTAGCGGGTTCAAGGCGGGCTTTCCGACCGCGATCATGAGCGGGTTCATCATCGACACCCCGGTCTTCCAGTTTACGGACACAAGCCTGCCCACCGCCGCGACCGTATACCTTGGCACGGGCGAGCATGTGTGCCAGCAGTTCAGCCTTTCCTACCCAGCCGGCCCGGCGGACAAGCCTGTTTCCATCACTGTTACCGGGTTGGGCACCGCCGACGAAGTCGCCGACCTGACTGCGGTTGAGTTGTGGCTGGACGCCGATGCGAGCGACACCTTCAGCAGCGGCGCCGACACCATGATCGACTCAGGCGCGTACAGTGCTGACAACGGGACGATCACCTTCAGTATGGCCAGCGAGACGAACTTCACCGCCGGCCAGACCCGGACGTACTTCGTCGTCTACAACCTTGGGCTTACCGCCGCCGACAACGAGACGTTCAAGAGCTACGTGTCGGCTGCGGCGGTCAGCGGCCTTAACCCGAACATCGCCGGCCTTCCGGCGCCCGGCGTATCCGGCACAGCGGGGTTGCTCGTAAGCGCCAACGTCCTGATCGTCACGATGAACGGGCCAAGCGTGCCTGCGGTCGTGGACAGCAACACCACGGGGACGACCGGCGACGGCATACTGCTCTGCGACGTGACGCTTGGCGCGGCGCCGGGTGGGGCCTGGACTGTCAACTCATTGACGTTCAACGCCAGCGGCACGGGCAGCCACGACACGGCATACAGCGAGTTGGGGCTGCACATCGACGACAGCAACGGAACATGGGACGGTGCAGCGGTTGATCTTCCGGCTGCGGCAACGGCGACCGGTTTCTCAAGCAACTCGGTTACGTTCTCGCTGTCGTCGACCAATTTCGCAGCTGGAAGCAACATCCGCTTCTACCTGGTTGGCAAGATGAACGGGACGGCGCTTGCGGCTGAAACGTTCAACGCGAATCTGGAGTCCATCAACTACGTTGCGCCCCCGGGTGGCCTTCCGTCGGGCCTTCCGACGATTGCCAGCAGCGCGGTGGTGATCGACGTGGCCAGCCTGACGATTTTCAACGGGCCCGCGGTTCCGGCGCTGCAGATTCACGATGCGGGAAGCGCGGCATCGTACCTGGTTGGCCGCTTCAGCCTGTTTGCACTGAACGCGGCGGTAACGGTCAACGGGATCACCCTTACCACGAGCGGAACCGGCGACTGGACCACCGACATCGACTCGACTTCCGGCGTTGAGGTCTACCTGGATGACGGCGATGGCGTCTTCAGCGCGACGAGCGACACCCTTCTATTCCAGGGTGGTGGCGCCGCGGTGGTTGCAGCCACCTTCGGGACATCCATCGTCATGCCGGGCGCAACCGGTGAGGACCTGTGGGTTCGCATCGGGTTGACCGCAACCGCAGGCGCGGGTGTGGCCGCCGCGCCGGAGACATTCTCGATGAGCATCGCCAACACCACGGACGTTGCGGCATCTACGAACGTCGTGTTCGGCTCTCCGGCTCCGGCGACCGTCGTGGTCAGCGCGATCGAGTTCAATGTCTCAGCCTTCAGCCCGCCGGCTGACGTCCCGAAGGGCGGCAAGGCGGTCAGCATCACGGGCAGTGGTTTCATGTCGCCCTTCAGCGTGACCATCGGTGGCATCCAGTGCCCCGGGACTGCGGTGATTGTCGGCGGCACCCAGGTCACGGGCCTGACCGTTCCGCCGGGTGGCGGCAATAACCTCCCGATTGTCATCAACAGCGGTGCACTTCCGCCGCAAACGCTTTCGCAGACCTTCACCTACAAACTTGTAAGTGAAACGAGCGGAGACGGCGGGGGCGGCAGTTGCAGCGGCGGCACCGGGCCGTGGCTGCCCGTAGCAGCGGGCCTGCTGCTTCTATTGCTTGCGGGCGGCCTCTACAGGCGGCGCAGCGCGTAGAAGTCGATTCGAAGCAAGCAGACGGCCGGGCTTGCCCGGCCGTCTTGCTTTCTCAGGAAGCGTTGCGCGGTGCCTGCCGCAGCCTAAGATTCCGGCATGGCTGCGCTGAACATCCGGGCATACGATC
>CAZNBU010000412.1:0-3467 GCA_964571035.1 uncultured Planctomycetaceae bacterium
TACAATGTTAGCCCCCAGCGCTGAGTCCGACGAAGGAGGACGAGAAGCTGGGGGTAGCTGCCGAAGTTGATCCGAGGCGCGGAGCGCCGACACACTCGAGGTGTCGGCGCTCCGCGCCTCGGGTCTTGTTGCTGGCGAAAACCCCGGGCTGACGCCCGGGGCTAACATTGTGCTCGCGCTCCGCGCGAGACTGCCGCCGAATGTTGGTTCATCTGCGTGCCGCTGCTTGCCTGCTATTGCGCCTTCCGCTCGCTGGCCGCCTTTACGAAGCGGGTGAACAGCGGGTGGGCCTTCAGCGGCTTGCTTTGGAACTCGGGGTGGAACTGCACGCCCACGAAGAACGGGTGGTCCTTCAACTCCACAATCTCGACCAGGTCCAGCTCCGGGTTCACGCCGCCGATTACCAGGCCTTTCTCGGTCAGGCGCCCGCGGTACTCGTTGTTGAACTCGTAGCGGTGGCGGTGGCGCTCCTGAATCATCTCGGTCCCGTACGCCGCGCGTGAGATCGTGCCTTCCATCAGCTTGCATGGCTGCGCGCCCAGGCGCATGGTGCCGCCCATGTTCTTCACGTCGCGCTGGTCTTTCAGCAGCGTGATTACCGGGTGCGAGGTTTCGCGGCTGAACTCGGTACTGTTGGCGTCGGCCATGTCTGCGACGTGCCGCGCGAACTCAATGGTCGCGATCTGCATGCCCAGACACAGCCCGTAGAACGGCACCTTGTTCTCGCGCGCAAAGCGCACGGCGCTGATCTTACCCTCGATGCCGCGCTCGCCGAACCCGCCCGGCACCAGGATGCCCGCCATACCGCGCAGCCGCTTGCCGACGTTTTCGTCGTTCAGCTCTTCGGCGTTGATGCGGTGAACCTTGACCTCGACCTTGTTCGCGATGCCGCCGTGGTCGATGGCTTCGTAGACGCTCTTGTAGGCGTCTTTCAACTCGACGTACTTGCCGACTACCGCGATGTCCACGGTGGCAGAGGGGTGCGTGACCGTGTGCGCGACTTCCTGCCAGGCGTCCAGGTGCGCCGGGCTTTCCGGCAGGCCCAGGCGGCGGATCAGCGCTTCGTCCACGCCTTCGCGATGCAGCACGAGCGGCAGCTCGTAGATGGTGTTCTCGACGTCGCGCTCTTCAAAGACGTGCTTCTTTTCGACGTTGCAGAACATGGCGATCTTTTCGCGCATCTCCTGCGTGATCTCTTTTTCGGTGCGGCAGATCAGCACGTCCGGCTGAATACCGATCTGGCGCAGGATGCCGACGGATTGCTGCGTCGGCTTGGTCTTGAGCTCGCCGCTGGCGCGCAGGAACGGCACCAGCGTCAGGTGCACGAAGGCCGTGTGCTCGCGCCCGTGCTCGTAGGCGAACTGGCGGAAGGCTTCTAGAAACGCGGCGCCTTCGATGTCGCCCGCGGTACCGCCGATTTCGGACAGCACGACGTCAACTTCCGGCCCGTCCCATTGGCGCACGTGCTGCTTGATCTCGTTGGTGATGTGCGGGACCACCTGCACGCACCCGCCCAGGTAGGCGCCCTTGCGCTCTTTGTTGATCACGTTCTGGTAGATGCGGCCGCTGGTGATGTTGCTGCTGCGCTGGATGGGGGCGCTTACGTAGCGCTCGTAGTGGCCGAGGTCCAGGTCGGTCTCGCCGCCGTCCACGGTGACGTAGACCTCGCCGTGCTGAAACGGGTTCATCGTGCCGGCGTCTACATTGATGTATGGGTCAAACTTCTGGATGCGCACGCGCAACCCGCGCGCCTCAAGCAGCGCGCCCAGGCAGGCTGTCGTCAGGCCCTTGCCCAGGGACGACACGACGCCGCCGGTAATGAAGATGTGCTTGGTAGTGTGCTTGCTCATGGCTGACCCCGGGTATCAAAAGAAGCGACGCCCCGCTTGGGGGCGTCGCCCGGGGAATCAATCCTATCCACGGCGAGTGCAAGCGCAACGCTGTGGAAAGCTAGGTAGTGTCCTAATTAGGCCAATCTGGCAGGATTCGAGGCGGATAGCTTGGCTGCCTTCCTGACACTCCCCTGTCAAGCGGATTCCCGGAATTTTTCGGAAGATTTCTTGACAGTTTGCGTTATGTGGTTTATTGTGGGTGTAGCTCATCGACCTAGTGTTGAAGGAGTTCGGAGGTCGTCGCCGCAAGGCGGCGGCTTCGGCTTTTAATCGACGCTCGCCCAGTATTCGGCATATGCTCTCTGTTTGCCCCTGACCTCGTGGGGAAACCTAGTCGGAAACGCGGTCCAAAACACGGCGTGGGTCTGACGGTCCTCCAGCACCACAATGTAGCTAAAGTCAGCCAACGCCAAGTGTATCCTATCCCACCTTTTGCGTCGCTCTCTCCACCAGACAACTTCGGCATTGGCAGGTGGGCGACCCTCTGGGCATCGCTCCATCACCTTGAGCGGCCATTGGATTCTGGCGCAACGATCATGGTCCAATTTCCGTTGCTCTGGCTTTTCTTCTCCGACGCTCACTAGATGCCAGAACGTAAGTTCTACGTGGTTGAACCCGATTTGCTGATTGACTGCAACACTGAGGCCCATGAATGGCGGGATGATCGTCTTGAACAGACTACAGTACTCCTGATGAACGCGCTTGAGCAGCGCCTCCTCCTGCCCGCCGCAATCGGCGAGGGTAATCAATGGCGGCAGCCAAGGGTAAGTCATGGCGCTTCCCTTGCTGTCCATACGAAGATGTTCGTCTTGTTTTCGCCGAGGTAGGTTGTGCGAGTCAAGGAGTACTTAGCCCGTGCGCGGAGCCCTTCGATGATGCGAAGCTTGGCTTCACTTGTATCTAGGCCCCGGTTTGCGTAGCAAACTGCGCCAATAAGCAAGTCCGCAAGCTGCATTTGTTCCACCTCATGCGACTGAACAGTCTGGAGGCGCTCAATAACCTCTCTGTTGAAGTCATACCGGTCGTTGCAGAGAACCTGGTGGAGTTGCGCCTCCTTGTCGGCGCTCCTCGTGTCCTTGATGTCTAGGTAGATGTGGTGCGTCTTGCTGGGATCCACAACCCGAACCAGCAGATAGAACATCATCTTGTAGTAGAACGTGTTGTGATCGCCGCCGAACTCGCTGTGGCGCAGCTTGGACTTGTCTGGGATGACCAAAGCCCGGAAATGCAGGTCAGGGTTCTCGAAGAAGTAGTCAAGCACCGCTAGGTAGTACTTCAGCTTCTTGAGCGACGCCTTGCTCCATTTGAGCTCGAACTTGGGCGATAGGTTGTGAAGGACCTTGAGCTCACGAAGCCGCACCGCCACCTCGCGCGCCTTGTCCTTTGGACACCAAACGGCGCCAACCACCATGACCTTCGAGGCGTCTCGTTCAAGATGGCAGCTTTCATCACAGTAGACATTGACTATAGGCTTCATACTTGGCCACTATGCTCCATTAGGGGGACTAACTATGCGCTTCGGCCTCATCTATCAAGTCGGCCAATGACCATAGTTTGCCAGTTACGCCCGCTTTC
>CAZNBU010000413.1:0-3467 GCA_964571035.1 uncultured Planctomycetaceae bacterium
GGTCTCGTTGAACGCCGGCGGCGCTTGGGTGACCACGCTGCCGTCCTGGTTCTGCGGCAGGTGCGCGAACCCGAAGTCGGTGAAGTCTGCGTCGTACACGTTCGCGACATACGCAAACACGCGCCGGTTCACGGTCACGCCGATGACATCGCGGCCGAGCTTGTCCAACCCCTTCAGCGAGTGATGGTCGTTCTGCCCCGGCTCAAGCCGGTAGTGGTTCATGCCCATCGCGTCCTTGTACGCCGGGCGCAGCCGGAAGGCCTCCACCAGGTTGAACGAGCGGCGCGATGTTGACCCGTCGCGGTACTCCAGCACGACCTCCTGCGTCAGCTCCTGCACCAGCGAGTTGCGCTGAAGGTCGAGCTGCGAAACTACTTCAAAGGCCAGGCGTGCGCTGAACCCATCGGAAGTCACGGTCGCCGGCCCGCGCGACAGAACACTGATGGTGTAGGGGGGTGACTCGCGATGCTGGCGCTCCACCTGCGGCGCGCTGCACCCCGCAGCCAGCGCCAGCACGATCACCGGCACAAGAGAGCGAAACAATACAGACATGGCATACTCCTAGGCCCCGCTCTCCGCCCCTATTTTCAGGGGTTTCGACCCGCCCCGCAAGGCACGGCATTAACTAACATCGGTCTCTCACCCCCAATTCCGCAGGGGCAGCGCGACGATTGATCGCTGGGAATCCTCCACCCAGCCTTCTCTCAGGCGTCGCGAGTCAATGTAAGTATCGGATTTGATTACGGTTGCGTGTGGCGCATTGCGCCTAGTGCATACTGCTGAAGGCGGCTGTCGCATCTGGTAGCATGGTCGCGTTCCCGGTACAGGCCGTGCGTAGACGGCGTCGTTTCCTTGGGGTCCGGTAGGGTTTGCCGGGCGAGTGGGCATTTGCACGCCCGACTTGGAAGGAGGGTTGCCTGTGAGATTCGTGCTCCTGCTACTCGCGAGCTGCTGTGTTGGCGGCGCGGCGTTCGCGCAAGTCCTCACCGTTACGCTGAACGGACCAAGCGCCCCCTTGCATGTGAACAGCGACGCCGCGGGACCAACCGGCCACGGCGAGTTGCTGTGCGACGTAACCCTGGCCGCCGATGCGGGCGGCGCGTGGGACATCACCACCCTGACATTCGCCGCCTCCGGCACCGGCAACCACGACACAGCATACTCGTCGATTGCGGTGTTCGAGGATGACGGCAACGGGACATGGGGCGGGTCACCGCAGGATGCTCTCGCTGCGCCGGCAGCATCAGGATTCGTGTCCGGCGCCGCTACGCTTTCTCTGGCTGTAACCGCACTGGGCGACTCGACCCAGCGACGGTTCTTCTTTGTGGGCATACTGAACGGCACCGCGACATCCGGCCAGACGTTCAATGCCGCCCTTACAGTCGTCGGTACAGTGCCTCCGGTTGGGGGCATTGTGTCGGGGCTGCCAACGGCAGCAAGCACAGCCCTCATCATCGACTCCGCCTTTCTGCGCCTGACTAACGGGTTCAATCAGCCGGCTGCGCCCTGGCATGTGGCGGGAACAGCGGGGACGTACGGGCTGGGGCAGTTCCGGGCCGTTGCGCTGAATGATGCTGTCACGCTTTCCGGTTTCACGATGACCTGTTTCGGCAACGGCGACTGGGCGCAGGGTGTGGACCAAACCGCGGGCGTGCAAGTCTATCATGACAATGGCGACGCGGCGTTCTCGACGACGACTGACACGCTGGTGTTTGAAGGCGGCGGAGTCAGCACGGTCGCTGCTGTCTTCACGACCCCGGTCGCCATGCCGGTCAGCACGTTCGCGGACTTCTGGATCTTGCTGACTGTTACGCCCAACGCCGGCGCCGCGGCCGTCACTACGCCCGAAACCTTCTCGCTCGCTGTCCTCGCGCCGGGCGACGTGCAGGCATCGGCGCCGGTTCTGATCGGCCCGCCCTCACCGCAGTGCGTCTTGCTCAGCGCCGTCAACTTCAACGTGAGCAGCTTCACTCCGCTGAAGGGCGAGCAGAGTGGTGGCGAGGCGATCACGATCAGCGGCAGCGGATTTCTGCTGCCGTTCTCGGTCCAGATCGGCGGCGTGGCCTGTCCCGGCACACCCTTCGTTCAGAACGGCACCGATGTAGCCGGCCTGTTCGTGCCGCCGGGGAAGGGCAAGAAGCTGAAGATCCGCGTGAAGAGCTCCGGCCTGGATGTCCAGATTCCGTTCACCTTCTCGTACGAAGGCGGCGATGACGACGAGGAAGAAGAAAAGGGCGGTTGCGCCGTGACAACGCAACAATCCTTCTGGGGGTGGGCGACCCTGCTGTCCGGTGGACTGCTGATCATGCTCGCGCGCCGGCGGCGGTTACTTGTACAGGCTGTTGAATGACGCCCGGTCGCGCAGCGGGTCGAGGTCCATGTCGGCTGCGATGTGCTGGCGGTTCTCGTACCCGCGATCCTGCGCGAGTCGCAGGTAGCGCTCGGCATTGTCAGCCGCTTTGGTCTCGTCCCATCTTTCCTTCAGCGCGTGGTGCGCGGCTGTGTACTGCGCGTAGATGCAGGCAAGCTGGTAGGCGGTACGCGTATCCGGTGAACGTTCTTCCTGCTCGTTGGCGATCTTCAGTGCGCGGTCAAGGTTGCTCAGCGCGGATTTGCTGTCGCCCAGAATCGTCTGGCACGCGGCGCGGCCGGTGAGCGCATCGATGACAATCCAGTCGTTGGCGGGATCATCGACCTGCGTCTGGATCGCGACCGTGCCGTACTGCCGCATGGCTTCGTGGACGCTCTTGTTTCCGCGCAGCGAGTACGCGAGGTAGAGGCGCGTAGTGGCGTCAGACGGGTCGGCATCCAGGCGCGCCTTCGCGATCCGGATGGCGTCGTCAAACCGGCCATGGATCGCGCTGGTGTACATCTCGGCGTAGGTGTTCGTTTCTTCAACAGGCGGCAAGTCGCAGCGCGTCGAGAATGGGCATTGCGTGATGTTTTGCAGCGGGCAGCGCAGGTCGAACTCGCTGACCACGACGGCGCCGAGCAACGCAACCAGGGATAGCGTGAGATACAGGCGGGATTTGTGCATGGCGATCTCCGTCCCCTAGGTACAGGTTAGCAAGTCAGTTGGCAGTTAGAAGTTGATTGTTGGAAGGACCTGTGGAAGTGAGCTCCTGTCAACTACCAACTGTCAGCTTTCAACTGCCACTAAGCCACCCGCACGGTGTTGAAGATCGACACCAGCATCCGCAGCACCCCCGGCAGCTCAGACAGCGGGATCATGTTGGGTCCGTCGGAAAGCGCCTTGTCCGGGTCGGGGTGTGTCTCGGCGAACAAGCCGTCTGCTCCCGCAGCCACGGCTGCGCGGGCGAGCACCGGCGCGAACTCGCGCTGGCCCGCCGACTTGTCGCCGCCGCCGCCCGGCAACTGCACGCTGTGCGTGGCGTCGAACACCACCGGCGCGCCGGTGCGCTGCATGATCGGGATGCTGCGCATGTCACTGACCAGGTTGTTGTACC
>CAZNBU010000414.1:0-3460 GCA_964571035.1 uncultured Planctomycetaceae bacterium
CGATCAGCACCGTCGTGCGACCTTCCGGCGGCGAAAGGGAAACGTCGTCCAGCGAAGCCGTGTCGCCGAACCGCACAGTCAATGAACGCGCTTGCAGCATTGCACCAACATGGCTTGTGAATGCCGCGCGTAAAGCATTTCCTGTAACGAAACCCGGATATGCTGCAAACATTGTAGGCGGGCGCGGGGTGGCGTTCGTATTCAATGCGGGGGATGCGATGAGATTCCTGCTGACAGCCATGATCGCGCTGGCGCTGGTGGCGCCGGCCACGATGCTTGCGGAAAACGAGCCGCGCACACCAACGCGCGCCGAAAAGCGCCGCCTCGAAAAAGAACGCAAAGCCAAACTGAAACAGCGCGAGCAGCGCGCCAAGGCCAACCGCAAGGCGAACGAGTCGCTGGGCGACAAGCTCGAAGCTGAGCTGGAGAAATGGAAGGACAAGGGCCTGTGCGGCAGCGTGCTGGTCGCCAAGGACGGCGTGGTGATCTTAAAGAAGGGCTACGGCATGGCCGACCGCGAGAACAAGCGCGAGAACGCCGCCGACACGCTGTTTGATATTGGCTCGGTGACCAAGATGTTCACGGCGGCCGGCATCCTGAAGCTGGAGATGCAGGGGAAGCTGAGCCTGGACGACAAGCTGGGCAAGTTCTTCGCGTTCGCGCCCGAGGACAAGAAGGACATCACGCTGACGCAGTTGCTAAGCCAGACGGGCGGGATCGCGCGCATGTACGACTTCAATGGCGTGCAGAACGCGCAGGACCGCGACGAGGTCATCAAGCATCTGATGAGCTTCCCGTGCACGTCCAAGCCGGGCGAGAAGTTCGAGTACAGCAACGCGAACTACTTCATCGCCGGCGCGGTGATCGAGGTTGCCAGCGGCAAGAAGTACGAGGAGTACATGCAGAAAGAGATCGTTGAGGCGGCTGGCATGAAGAGCAGCGGTTTCTGCTCGGGCGACAACCTCGACGATAAGAAAAGCGCGATGCGCTACGAAAACGGCGAGAAGAAAGGCGACGTGACGAACTGGGGTTTCTCATGGGGCCAGCGCGGCGCGGGCTACCTGGTGGCGAGTGTAGAGGACATGTTCGCGTTCAGCGAAGCGATCGACTGGGGTGACTTCCTCGACCAGGAAGCCAAAGACAAGTGGTTCAAGGTGGGGAAAGAGCCGTACGCCCTTGGATGGTTCATCGAGAAAACCGAAAACGGCACCAAGGTCCAGCACCACGGCGGGGCAGCCCCCGGCGCACGGGCAATGCTAAAGCGCTACCCTGAAAAGGACATGATGCTCGTCCTGTTGCTGAACAGCTTCGAAGGGCAAGCCCGGCCAGAGCTGGAAATCTCTAACGCCATCGAGAAAGTGCTGTTGGGGAACTGATCTAGATCGCGCGCGCTCACTCATGGGCAGGATGCTTCGGGTCCGTGCGCTGAAGTGAATCCCTTACCGCCTCCAGCCCCTGACCGAGTTTGTCCCCGAGTTCAGTTGCGCCGGCTGCCTCAAGTCGCTCAAACTCGGGATGGCCCAGAATCGGCCCCTCCACGCCATCATTGCCGAGGGCATCCTTCAGTTTTCCTGCGAACGCAGCCAAGTATCTGTCGAGCTGGCGCAGCTTGTCCAGCAGAACCGCTTCGTCGCGTTTTTCCCAGTAGTCGCCTTCGTCCAGCACGAAGGGCTCAAAACCCAGTTCCACGGCGGCGTCGAGCACCGCGATCACGTTCTTGTGCGCCCTGAGAAAGTTCTGGTCGCCCCCTTCGTCTGGCAGCGACGCGTAGTGCGTCTTGTACGCCCGCTGCCAGTGCAGTCCATCGCTGACGCCGGTGGGGACATCACGCCCTTTGTACTTCACGCTGTCCGGGTACTGCGCGTATCCGAAGAAAGCCAGCTCGCTTCCTTTGTCAGTCGCGAAGAACGAGATCGACCAAAGGGGATCAACCATTCGTCCCACCGATTCGTTCTCCCGCTCCTCAAGAGAGAGCGCGTATCCAGCCCACTGGCGGATCAACATCTCGTCGGAACTGGCTGGCGGTTGTGCCCAGTCGATCTCAACGGGCTCAAAGCAGTGATCGAAAGGCAACTCCGCCGCGCGTTCGTACAAAGCCCGGATGCGGGCGCCAGCTTCGTCGCGAGAGATGCGCGCGTGCCATTCCCAATGGATGCTGAGCCCCATCTACTCCTCTTCGTTGTGTACTTGCCGGTGGTTGGTAGATCCGAAGTAGGCGTCGATGGGGGCACGCAGGTCACTGTAGGCTTCCCTAAGCGTGCGAAGTACAGCGTGCCAAGTTGTACCACGTATGTATTCGCCATCTTTGTACGCGGTCTCGACTGCAACGACCTTTGCGTGCGTCGAGGGCGACCAAATCTCGTTACTTGCCGCGTCAAAGAGAACCCAGATAGCGCAGCCGCTGATCCCGTGAGGGGCGGGGACCTTAATGACTGCATTGGTATCGGAGACACCGTGGCCATTGTGTTGCAGAAAAAGATGGTCTTGGGGACGGCTCCCCACCAAATCCTTGAGTGACTTACCGTTATAGAGGACTGAAATGTAGGTCAGTGGGCCCGTCCTGAAGTTGTTGCCATGCTTCCGGCTCATGGATTCCGGATAACCGAAAACTAGGTAGTGGGTGTTAGGGCGGGTTGGTCCCAATACATGCACGTGTGAGAGTGAAAGGAACCGCCAGCCCTTCTGTAGCTTCGATACGAAGGCAGGGTCGCTAAACTCAAAAAAACCGATGTCCGGCTCGTTGTTCGTGTCAATCTTGTCGAGTCCGACGAAGGTACCTTTCGACCACTCGACCCCTGCTCCGTGGGTGCGTGACGTCGGTACTCCAAAGGCAAAGTCCCTATCGCTACTCTGTCTCAACGGATTGATCACATGCGCTGCGGTGACCAAGAAGTACCGCTCGCCGATTTGGAAGAGCGTGCCCGTTCCGCAGATACCGTTGCGGTTGCCGCGTTCTCCGATGATTGGAAGCGTGCATTGTTGAGCGAGCTCCCTGAACCCCACGAACAGGTTGTGCGATGGATGCTTCAATACCTGCCCTCCTTGCGATCACTACAATCTGTCGCAGGTAGGTTGATAAGTCTAGTCAGTGCTAGGGCTTAGGCTCTACTTCCTCACCTTTGCCGCCTCGGCTTGCGGCCCCGGTAGGGGTTGCCTTTGCGCTTGAGAGTGGCTGGGCCGCTGCCTATTCCGGCTGGCCTTGCCGGGTTGTCGTCTTCCCAGTCTTCTTCGTTGCCGGGTGGGACGAGCGCCTCTGCGCCTCGTCCGATCAGGTCGGTTCGGCCGGCTTCTCTTAGCGCCTTGCGCACGCGGCCTTGGAACTCGGGCCTTGAGTATTGCATCAGCGCGCGCTGACGGCGCTTTTCGCGCATGGTGGTGGGTGTGTAGACGAACTCCAGCGTCTCGGGATCGTGGCCGCTGTAGAACATGGCCGTCGCGGGGGTCATCGGGGTCGGGATGA
>CAZNBU010000415.1:0-3456 GCA_964571035.1 uncultured Planctomycetaceae bacterium
AAAACATGGGCGCCCAGATCGTCAAGCAGGTCGCAAGCCAGACCAGCGACAAGGCCGGCGACGGCACCACGACCGCGACCGTGCTCGCCGAGGCGATTGTGGACGAAGGCCTCAAGAACGTCGCCGCGGGCGCCAACCCGATCGGCGTGCGTGACGGCATCAACAAGGCTGTGGCCTGGCTTAGCGAGCAGCTCAACAAGAAGTCCAAGGCGATCAGCACCAGTGCCGAAGTCGCGCAGGTCGGCACCATTGCCGCCAACGGCGACAAAGAAATCGGCGAGATGCTGTCCAAAGCCATGGACAAGGTCGGCAAGGACGGCGTCATCACCGTCGAAGAAGGCAAGGGCCTCGAGACGGAAGTGGAGTGGGTCGAAGGCATGCAGTTCGACAAGGGCTACGTCAGCCCGCACTTCATCACCGACCGCGCCAACATGCGCGCCGAGTACGAAGACGCCTTCATCTTCCTGTACGACAAGAAGCTCAGCAGCCTCAAGGACCTGATGCCGGTGCTTGAGCAGCTTGCACGCTCGCAGAAGCCGATTGTTTTCATGGCGGAAGACATTGAGGGTGAGGCGCTCGCGACGCTGGTGGTGAACCAGTTGCGCGGCGTGCTGAAGTGCGTCGCGGTCAAGGCACCCGGTTTCGGCGACCGCCGCAAAGCCATGCTTGAAGACATCGCCGTACTGACCGGCGGCAAGCTGATCAGCGAAGACGTCGGCATGAGCCTTGAGTCGGTGGGCCTGGACATGCTGGGCCGCGCCAAGCGCATCGTGATCGAGAAGGAAACCACCACCATCATCGAAGGCGCCGGCAAGAACGCCGACATCAAGGCGCGCATCGACCAGCTCAACAATGAAATCGAGAAAACCACCAGCGACTACGACCGCGAGAAGCTGCAGGAGCGCGTCGCCAAGCTCGCGGGCGGTGTGGCGAAGTTGAAGGTCGGCGCAGCCACCGAAGTCGAAATGAAGGAAAAGAAAGCCCGCGTGGAAGACGCCCTGCATGCAACCCGCGCAGCCGTCGAAAGCGGCATCCTGCCCGGCGGCGGCGTCGCGCTGCTGCGCCTGGCGAATGGGCTTGAGAAGCTGGAAGGCACCAACGACGAGAAGATCGGCATCAGCATCGTGCAGCGTGCGCTGAGCGCGCCGGTGAAGCAGATTGCAGCCAACGCGGGCCTGGACGGCAGCGTGGTGGCGATGAAGATCCTTGAAAAGAACGACTTCAACCACGGGTACAACGCCTCGACGGAAGCCTACGAAGACCTGATCAAGGCCGGCGTGGTGGACCCCGCCAAGGTGACGATCACCGCGTTGCAGAACGCGGGCAGCGTCGCGACGCTGCTGTTGACGACCAACGTCGCCATCAGCGAGATCCCGCAGAAGAAGGAAGCAGCCCCAGCCATGCCCGGCGGTGGAATGGGCGGCATGGGAGGAATGGGCGGTATGGGTGGCATGGGCGGAATGATGTAGGCCAGAGAACCCGAATCGGCCCGGCCTGTAATGGCCGGGCCTTTTCTTTGCTATCATGGGCACGGAGGCATGTATGCCCGCGGACAAAGCGAAGATCGCCGACATGTCGCTGGATGAAAAGTGCGAGTGGCTGGATGAGATCTGGGCGAGCCTGGAGGGCGACCCGTCGTTTCACGAAACCCCGGATTGGCACCGCAGCATCATCAGTGAGCGCCTGCACCGCATGCAGACAAACCCGCATCCGGGGCTGACCATCGACGAGTTGTTTTCGAAGCTTGCGAGTCGGCGCAAGTGAGAGAGTTTCGGGTCGAGCCGGAGGTCTACGATGACCTCGTCGAGGCGGCGGACTGGTATGACGAACGGGAGTTGGGGCTGGGTGATCGGTTCCTCAGTGAAATGCAGGCCCTGATGATGGCCGTTCGTGATCGGCCGCAGACGTTTCACATCGAATCCGGTCAGGTGCGATGGGCGTGGAGAAAGCCGTTTCCGTACAAGATCTACTACACTCTGGTTGAAGACGTGGTTCGTGTCTTCGCCGTCCTTCATAGCGCGCGTAGCCGGCGCGTCTGGCGCAAACGCCTCGGCACTGACGAGGATTGAACTAAGTGGCAATAGCATCCCTGCCCTGGTACGACCTGCCTGAGACTCGCGTCTACACCGACGCGTTCTGGCAGGCTGTTGCCGAGCAGTTGCGCCGCGGCGGCGTGAACCTTGTTCCGGATACGCTTGAGCGCGACCTGCATCATGAAGAGCAGTGGGCGCATCCTTCGCTGATGTTCACGCAGGCCTGCGGGTACGACGTCGCGCTGGATCACGGGCGCTTTTTGCGCGCGATTGCCGCGCCGTGCTTTCTGTGGCCCGGTTGCACAGCCCACTACTACTCAAGCTTCATCGTTGTGCGGCACGGCGAGAAAGCCCGCACGCTGCCTGATCTGCGCGGCATGCGCGCAGTCATCAACAACGCCAGCTCGCACAGCGGCACCAACAGCCTGCGCGCCTTGATCGCGCCGCTTTCGCGCGAAGGACGCTTCTTCAGCGAAGTGGCTGAAAGCGGCGCGCACATCACCAGCCTTCAGATGCTGCACGATGGCCGCGCCGACGTGGCTTGCATCGACTGCGTGACGTGGGGGCTGTTGCAGCAGTATCGGCCCGAGGTGCTGGAGGGCCTGCGTGTGCTTTCCGAAACGCCGCTCGCGCCCGCGCCGCCGTACGTCACCAGCATGCGCTACGGCCGCGTGTTCTCGCGCAAGCTGCAGAACGCATTGGTGCGCGTGATGAACGACCCCGAGACTGCCAGCCTGCGCACGGTACTGGGCATCGGCAGCGTGGCGCTGATCGACAACACGTTTTACCGGCGCATCTTGGATTTCGAGAACGTCGCGGCTGAGCACGGGTACTACGAGCTGCCTGCGCCGGAATCCTCAGTACTCAACAAGCTGCAGGCCCGCGCCAGCTGAACTGCGGTCTCACGCCAAGGCGCCAAACCCGCAAAGCACCGCATCCGGTTCGAAACAGTCTTGCCGGGTTGAACTACTTTACGCGAAGGTGCAGAGAAGACGCGAAGGCCGCGAAGAAAGGCTTGGTATAAGCAGTTCTTCGCGTAAGGCAGTTTGAAAATCTCTCAACCGAGGACGAGCGGCTTAGAGCTGGTACTTGAGGGAAGTTAGAGGCCGGGCTGAAGGCGTCCTTGCGCCTTGGCGTGAGACAAAATTACGCCTGGATGCCCGGGTCGTCGCTGTCGGTTTCGACCTTGGCGTCTTTGTCGCGCCGCGAGAACACCGCAAACAGCGCCATGAACCCCACGAACAAGATTACCCCGCCGATGATCGCGAGCGCGTTCTGCTCGATCCAGTCCACGACCTGCTTCATGCCTGTACCCTAACATGCTGCAGATCAGCCGCGACCACTACCCAAGGATTTCAGCCCATGCGTTCAACGCGCGGTCTACGTCGTCGCCATCGACGTCGTTGTGCGTGACCAGGCGCCA
>CAZNBU010000416.1:0-3447 GCA_964571035.1 uncultured Planctomycetaceae bacterium
GCCCCCGTCTCCGTGAAGTACACGACGTACTATGGCCAGTTCTTTTCGGACCTGTGGGCTGCCGTTGATATCAACCTGCTGGGCGGCGACGAAAACTACCAGTGGAAGCTGATCAGCTATCAGTCCAAGGCGCCGATCCTGCCAACCATGTGGCGCAAGATGCTGGTGACATTGCCGCTCGTGATCCTGACTACGCTGATCATGTGGACGCTGTCATTCCCAGTCGGCATCTTTACAGCATTGCGACGAGGAAGCTGGAAGGACCAAGTCATCACGGTAATGGCGTACGCGCTGATCGCGATCCCGGGGTTCTGGATATCGCTGCTGATTATCCAATTCATTACGAACACGATGGATACGCCGATCATCGGGCCCTACACCCTGGGCGTTGAGCTGGACGGCCCCCGCGCATTCATGGACGCGGCATGGCACGTTGCTGTGCCGGCATTTGTCGCCGCGCTTACCGGCACGGCAGTGCTTTCGCGCTACGTGAAAGGCCAGATGCTGGAAGTGATGGGGCAGGACTACGTCCGCACGGCCAAAGCCAAAGGCCTCAACAATGACAATGTCTATTACAAGCATGCGCTGAGAAATGCCTCGCTGCCATTCATCACCATGCTCGCCGGGTTGTTGCCGGCAATGTTTGGCGGGTCGGTGGTCTTTGAGGCTGTGTACAGCTGGCCCGGGCTGGGCCGGTGGGTCTTCGAGGCGGTGTTCACCAAAGACATCTTCATCGTGGTGACCAGCTTCTTTGTCGGCTCAGCGCTGACGCTGCTGGGCATCCTGATTTCCGACATCCTTTACAGCGTGGCGGACCCGCGCGTGAAACTGAGCTAGGCAAGAGCACCCATGGCAAACGGCAACACGCGCAAACCATCCTCACCCACACGCGATGCCCTGCGGCTGTTCTTCCGCAATCCGTCTTCCGTGGTCGCGCTGCTCCTGATCCTCACGCTGGCTGCTGCCGCCGTGTCGGGCAAGCTGTTCACCGGCGCCAAGCCGTCCATGGAGCAAGTCCAGAGCATGCAGGACGCCGAGGAAATCGGCGATGTCGTGGATCTGGACGTCAACGAATGGGCGATTCTGGACCCGGAGAAAACAGAGCTCAAGGACAAGTTCCTCTCGCCCCTGAGCGACAGCCGCGTCACAACCGAGGAATTGCAGGACCGCCTGAAGAACGAAGTGCCACCCGACCAGCGCGACGCGGCGTTTGAGAGGCGGGTCGAAAACGCGGCCCCGACATACTACCCGCTCGGTACCGACCATCTTGGGCGAAATGTGCTGGCGCAGCTTTGGGCCGGCAGCACCATCAGCCTGACCATCGGGTTTCTCGCGGTCGGCATCTCGGTACTGCTGGGTGTCTCTCTTGGCGGGATCGCCGGGTTTTTTGGTCGACGCCCCGTGGGCCTGCCGCTGCTGATCACGCTGCTTTCGGGGTTGATCGGTGGCATCGCGATCCCTGCTGAAGCTCCGCTTGCAGGTGTTGTGTTCTTTGCGATTGCCGGGGTGCTGTTCTCCTACCAGGTGGTTGTCGCGTTGGCGGGCAGGCGCTTCCGGTCTGTCATTGTGTTTGCGGTGATCGCGATTTTGTCGATCGCCATCTTCTCCTACAACTCGTACATCGAGAACTCGACGCCGGAAGGCGAGATCCTGCAGGAAGCGCGGGACATGGAGGAGTTGTCCAAGGACGTGCTGCTGCTCACCCGCGACCTGGGGCGCGAAAAGAAGGATGCTGAGAACCGGTTACCGCACGCGAAAGAAGCGGAGTGGTTCCCCGAGCAGCAGATGCAGCTTGAGATGGCGTACCGCAACCTGTACATCGCCGAGCAGGAGTACGAGCTGGCGAAGTACCTTGCCGAGCTGAAGATGGACGAGCGGCTTGGCAAGGAGCAGCTTGAGCGCGCCGAGCACGTCCGTGGGTACGTCAAGGAATTCGGTCCGGCTACAGGCAACGAAGATGCCGCGGAGCGCCGCGAGCGCCAGAAGTCGGAAGCGCGGGCCGCGATGGTCGCGAGCCTGGAGAAGGCAGGCAACGCCCGTGTAGAGCGCATGGAAAAAGCCCTGCCCGCGGTCCTCGCCACAGCCGACAGCGTCCGACAGGCGATTGACGCCGCGCAGGAGGCTGCGGCACTGCCGGAAGACTTCGACGCAAGCAACGAGGCCGCGCGGCTGGAGCGTATCCTGAAGGCGCAGACCGCGCTGGAGAATGTCAAACGCGAGCTGCTGCTGCTGCACGTCGTGGAGCATACCGCTGCAGCCGGACTTGCGTTGGAAATCACCGACAAGTTCAGCGTCGCTGACGCCAAGGCAGCCATCGCCAAGCGCCGCACCGAGTTGCAGCCGGAAGTCGACGGCACCGACGAGAAAGCCAAGGAGCGTGCAGCGGCAAAGCTGGGCGACCTTAAGCAGGCCGAATCATACCTTGACCGTGTAGCCGCGCTTGACAAGGACCTGAAGGAAAAAAGCGAGCGCTCGAAGGCGTGGATCGAAAACGGCATCCCGGAAGCTGAACGTGAACGCCTCGACGGGTATGACTACACCGACCTCGCCGCGCAGAACAAGCAGACGTGGGACCCCTACTACTTTCAGGTGGAATCCAGCGTGAAGCTGCTCAACCGCCGTGCGGACCTGCGCACGCGCTACCTGAAGAAGTACGAAGCGGAAGCCAAGAACCGTTTTGAAGATGCCGGCGGCGTGCTGGAAGCAAAGCTGCTCAACGGCGAATACCGCTACAACGTCTACACCTACACACGCCACTTCCTGATGTACACGATCCTGATCGTGCTGCTGTCGATCTCGGCGCTGGTTGTCGCGGCTTCCGCGCAGGGCGCGGCGGAGGACATCGGCGGCCCGCTTGCGGCGCCGTTCATAGGCACGATCAGTGTGGACGACCTGGTCATGCGCTTCACCGAGATCATGATGACGATCCCGGTCATCTTCCTGATCCTCGCTGTGCTCGCGCTGTTCAAGAAGGACGTGTACATCGTGATGGCTGTAATCGGCCTCACGAGTTGGATGACGATGACCCGCTTCGTGCGCGCCGAAATCCTGTCGCTGCGCGAGCAGGACTTCATCCAGGCGGCGCGCGCACTGGGTGTGTCCGACTTCCGCATCGTCTGGCGGCACCTTGTGCCGAACGCGATCAGCCCCGTGCTGGTCAGCGCGACACTAGGCGTGGCGACCGCCGTGCTAGCGGAAAGCACGCTCAGCTTCCTTGGGATCGGCGCAGGCGAGGACCAGCCGACGTGGGGCCAGATTCTCAGCAACGGCCGCTCGTACATCACGGACGCCTCGTGGCTTACTTGGATCCCCGGTGTGGCGATCCTGATCACCGTGCTGTCGTTCAACCTGCTGGGTGAGGGGTTGCGCGAGGCGTTCAATCCGAAGCTGCGAGGGCGTTAAGGCCTTGCAGGCGGCAGCTCGCGGCGCCGCCCGGGCCTGTTGCAT
>CAZNBU010000417.1:0-3440 GCA_964571035.1 uncultured Planctomycetaceae bacterium
GCGCATGGATGCAGACCCGAACTTCCGGCTCAAAGCGTTTGCCGTTCTGGCGTGCGTGATGGGCGTGTTTTTCGTGGCGTTCGTGGCGCAGCGCATCTGGTTCTGGATCAAGTCGCGCCGCCGCGACGACGTGGATACCAGCCGCCTTGCGCCGATCGTTGACTTCGGCTTGCTGGCGCTGGGCGGGCTGGTGATCTGGGTGGCCATTGAAGCGCTGATCCTGTCGATCATCACCAGCGAGCTTTCGGTGCAGCCGGACGAGCGTCGCAAAGTCGCCGAGATCGAGGTCGGCCGGCTAGACCCGCAGGGCGCGCAGTTGAACCTGCTGTTTTATCCCGTGGACCGCGCGGGACGTCGTGTCGCGGAACAGCGCCGCCCGGTACTGACCTCCGGTGATTCGTTTGAGCTGCGTGCCGAGCTGCTGCGCTGGAACGGCGCTTGGGGCTGGCTGGGCGAGGGTGGATACTTCCAGTTCCTCAGCCTCGGCGGTGTCGATTCGAGAGGCGGCATGGCATCGGAGCAAACGTCGCTTCAGGTACGCCCGGCACCCAAGACCATGGGAGCGCTGCTGTTCTTGCGGTCGCCGGAGCCGAGTGAAGTGGACGTGCCGTGCGAAGAGGGTGAAATTTACGACATTTACCTGAATCCGACGAGCGGCAGCCTCGAGGTCGAAAAGCACACCGCGGAATGATCACTGAGGCGGCGGGCCCTGCTGCGGCGGCGGCGCGGGCGGTTGCTGCACGTCGGTTGTAACCGCTTGCAGCGCGTGCTCCAGCGCTTCGGGCGAAGTCTGCGGCGGAGGCGCTTCATGCCGGGCAGCCGCCGATTGCGAGGCCTGCGCGACCAGCCTCATCACGCGCCGGTGGCCTGCAATGTTCAGGATCACCAGGCCAATCCCCACAAACGCTGACACGCCCATGAACGTCCACCAGCGCTTCTGGTACGCGTCGGCTGTTTCGGTCAACGCCTCGGCGCGGTCGGCGGGCGAGATCGCCGCGCGGCCACGATAGGTGCCGATCTCGGTCGCGCTGATCGCCGCGTGCGCGGGAGACAGTTGCCCGACCATATGATCCTTCGGCTCTTCGGCGCCACCGATCATCTGGCCGATGAACGGCACAACCAGCCATAGCGCGAGGATCAAACCGGCGAGTACACCCGACAACGCCTTCGATAGGCCGCTGAGCGACATGCGCCACGTGACCTGCGAGACGACCAGCACCGTCATTGCCAGCGCACCCAGCAGGTACAGAAACCCGCGGTACTGCTGCGACAGCACGCTCTTCACTTCGTCGACCATGACCGCCGGGTCCATGCCCGCACCCGCACGCGCCGTGGGGCCCAGCGTCGGAGTCGAAACGCTGCCCGCGATCTCGCGGTGATAGGCGTAGGCCTGCGCCACGTCGTCGAGATTGCCCTCAAGCTGCGACGTCGCGAACCATCCGACACCCGCCATCAGCACCAAAGCCAGACCGACCAGCACCGCCGAGTGCACCGCCCCGCGCGCGCTGCCGGGGAAGAAAATCCGCCCGCCGCCGTTGACGAGGCTCCTGGGCAGCTTGTCCATCTCGCGCCGCACGCGGCGGCTTGGCAGTGGCGCCTCCGCCGGCGCGGACAGCGCCGGCACCAGCAGCACGAGAAACACGTAGATGGTGCCGAGAATCAGCGTGTTGTGCGCCATGTTTTGCGAGGGCAGGCGCGCCAGCAGAAAGTACGAAGCGCCCTGCAACGGGATGACAATCGCCGTCGCGGTCCAGAACAGACGCAACCCGGTGCTTTTGTTGTGCGAAGTCGGCTTCAACCGGTTGGTAGTCGAAAGAAACAGGAAGGTGCAGTAGATCGCGCAGGTGACCGTGAGGTTCGCGACGTACAGCAGACCCTCCGCCAGCGTCGGATCAATCAGGAACCCGACCAGCGGAAACGCAGCGGCGGCAAACGCAGCCGCGATCTGCAAGACGACAAACCCCGTCAGAAGAATGATGCCCAGCAGAAACGCGAACATGTACGTCACCAGCACCGCCGGGATCGACTTGGTGACAAGGCTCGAGGCGTACACACCCAGAAAGCTGATGAACACGGACAACAGCACCAGCAGCCACAGGATCACGAAGAACACGCCCGGCTGAATGCCGCCGAACAGGTTCGCCATCGCGAACAGCGGCACCGTGGCAATCAGGAAGATGCTGGCCTGGATGCCGGCTGCGAAAAACTTGCCCGTGGCGATCTCCCACGGTGACAGCGGCGTCAGCAGCAGCAGGTCGAAGCTTTTTCGTTCGTGCTCGGACGCAATTGCCGTGGACGAAAACGCCGGAAAGACCAGCATCACCACGATAACCAGCACCACGGCAAGCGTGACGAACAAGCCGTCGCCGATCGCCGTGGGGTCCTCGTACAGGCCGTAGCGGTCGGTCTTGACGTACACCCAGATCGCGAAGATCGCGCCCTGCACCAGCAGGTACGCCGTCAGAATGATCACCAGCTTCCAGCTTCGGCAGGCGACGCGCAGTTCGCGCAACGCCAGCGGGTTCAGGAACAGCCGCTTCAGAAAGCCCGGTGTCTCTGTTTCGGCCACTACTCGATCCGCTTGAGGATGTGGAACCCGAACTGTGACTCGCAGTATCCGACTTCGCCCACCTTCAGGTCAGCCGCAAGGCGCTTGAACGGCTTGACGAAGTTGCTTGTGTCGGTGACATCGTAGGTATTGTCCGGCACGCTGTCTTCGTTGTGCTGGCGTTGCAGCTCAATGAACTCACTGCCCGCGCGCGCCTTGGCGATGATCTCTTCGACCAGCGCCAGCGCCTGCTCGCGTGTGCGCTCGGGGTCTTTCGGCGTCACGCGCGGGCTCTTGCCCTTCCATGAGATCAGGACCTGCCGCACCTTGGCTTTGAAAGGCTCCAGTTTGCGGTAGCTGCCGGCGTCGCCGAACAGCGCGTCCACGCCGGACTGTTGCACCCAGTGCAGCCTGTCGTCGGCACCGGTGCGCCGGGACAGCACCGCGACATACTCGTGTTGCACGTTGCCGAACCACAGCGTCGCGGTGGGGGAGTCGTCCTTGTCACCCAGCAGCACCTTGATGCTGCGCGATGATTGTTCCGGCCCCGCGCCGACACTGGCGTGCGCGCTTGGATCCTCATGCCGGATGCCGGTCAGCGCGCGCAGGTTCTGCAGCAACTCGCCAACGCTGGCGTCGTCGGCGTTGACCGGCGGCTCGCCCGCGATCTGCCAACCGCCTTCCACCTTGGTCAGTGTGGTTACGCGCTCGCCGTTGGTGATGACGTACCCGGTGGGGGTGTCGTCGTACTTTACCGCGCTGACGGTTTCGGTGTCCTGCAACTCGCGCGGGGTTGGAAACAGCTCCATCACCCGTGTATCCGGGATCCAGAACACCTGGTCGTCCTGCCCCTCAACGACGCGCAGCACCGGCACCTCCCCGTTGGAGGGGG
>CAZNBU010000418.1:0-3431 GCA_964571035.1 uncultured Planctomycetaceae bacterium
GTGCTGATCCACCTCGGCACCGGCAGCCATTTCATCCCCCCGGAGAAGGCGCACAAGCTGCTGGACGAGATCCACCCGCTGGGCGGCGCGCTGTTCTTCGCCGCGATCGCAGGCGTGTGCCTGTTCACGTCGGGGCTGATCGCCGCCTATTACGACAACCTCTCGGCCTACAACCGCATTCCGCAGCGGCTCACCCAGCTGCGCGGCCTGCGCCGCCTGCTCGGCGAGCGCCGCGTGCGCAAGCTCGCGGACTACGTCGAGCAGAACATCGGCGCCCTCGTCGGCAATTTCTTCTTCGGCTTCCTGCTCGGCGGCGCCACCGGGCTGGGCGTGCTGTTCGGCCTGCCGATCGACATCCGCCACATCGCCTTCTCGTCGGCCTATCTCGGCTACGCCGCGGCGGCGCTGGACTTCTCGATCCCGCTGACGACCGCGGCGATCGCCTTCGCCGGCGTGCTGCTGATCGGCCTGACCAACCTGGCGGTCAGCTTCTCGCTGACGCTGAGCGTGGCGATGCGCGCGCGCCGCATCACCTTCGCGCAGAGCCGCTCGCTCGGCGGCCTGCTGCTGCGCCGCCTGCTGCGCGCCCCGCACGCCTTCCTCTTCCCGCCGCGCGCGGATGAACCGGCGCTTGGTCCGACGCCGCCGAACGGCTAGAATGCGCGTCCCCGAGTCCTCGTCATAGTTCAATGGATAGAACGGGCGCCTCCTAAGCGCCAGATCCAGGTTCGATTCCTGGTGACGGGACCAACAAGAAGCACCGCAGAACACCAAGCAGCACCAAGAACCCGCATTGCCACTGGCTTTGCGGGTTTTTTGTTGCACCAGATTGCACCCTGTAGCACCATACCAATACCCGTGTTTCGGGGGTATATCTGGGGTACTCAGCAGACAGGCCACATACCCCCAGCAGAAATACCCCCAGGAGGTAGCTGGTATGGCCCTGACCGACACCGCCATCAAGCAGGCGAAGCCCCAAGCGAAGCCCTACAAGCTCGCCGACGAGCGCGGCCTCTTCCTGCTCGTGCAGCCCATCGGCTCGAAGCTCTGGCGGTTCAAATACCGCTTCGACGGAAAGGAAAAGCTGCTCGCGCTGGGCAAGTACCCCGACGTGAGCCTAGCCGCCGCGCGCAAGCAGCGCGACGCCGCCCGGGAGCAACTCGCCGCCGATCAGGATCCGGGCGCCACCAAGAAGGCCGAGAAGCGCGCCCGCAAGATCGCTGCCGAATACAGCTTCGAGAACATCGCCCGGGCGTGGTGGACCATGTGGAAGGCCGACCGCACCGAGGGCACCGCAACCGCGGCAATTCGGGCGCTCGAGCTCCACGTTTTCCCGAAGATCGGCAGCCGGCCAATCTCGACCATCGAGCCCGCCGACGTGCTCGACGTTCTGCGCCCGATGGAAGCGAAGGGCATCACCGACATGCTCAAGCGGACCCGCGCCCGAATCGGCGAGGTCTTCATCTATGCAATCGCCAACGGGATCGCCAGGAGCAACCCGGCCGAAGGCCTGCATAAGGCGGTGAAGGCCCACACCGAGCAACGCCGCCCCGCCCTTCGCGCCGCCGATCTCCGCGAGTTCTTCATCCGCCTGGACGCGGTGCGCATCTCCATGTCGGTAAAACACGCGATCCGCCTGCTTGTGCTGACCTTCGTTCGCCCGGGTGAGCTGCGCTGTGCGCAGTGGCCCGAGTTCGACCTCGACGCAGCCACCTGGACGGTACCGGCCGAGCGCGACCGGTCGCGCGGCCTGACCGGAATGAAGATGCGCGAGGAACACGTCGTGCCGCTCTCGCGCCAGGCGGTGGACGTCCTGCGGGAGCTCCGCGACCTTGCAGGCGGCAGTGACCTGCTTTTCCCGAATCGGAACGGCCAAGGCCGACCGATCAGCGACGGCACCATCAACAGCGCATTGCGGGCAATGGGTTACCAAGCGCACGAGGTGACGGGCCACGGCTTCCGCGCGACCGCAACCGGCGCGTTGCTGGAGCTGGGATTCCGCCCGGACGTGATCGACCGCCAGCTCGCGCACCGCGAGCGCAAGCAGGTGTTCGCCGCCTACAGCCATCACGCGCAGTTCATGACCGAGCGCAAAGCCATGATGCAGGCGTGGGCCGATTACCTGGATACGGTGCAGGCCGGCGCGCGGATCATCCCGTTTCCGACTGCTGTGAATATGTGACGGAAAGCATGAGCCATCAGCACATCAAGAGGCGGTTTCCGAAGATCCTTTCTGATGAACTCGGCTTTGCGCTCTTCCTGTTTCGCAAAATGGGCGACGAGGGGCCAGAGCTTCTTGCGCGGTATCGGCGAAACCTTGAAAGGGGACGTTTTCGGAGAACGCTATTCCCCGCTGCTGCCGGCGAAGAACCTGCACAAGCGCCTTGCGAGTACATCCCGCCTGAATTGAATTGGCAACTGGAAAAGATCGCCGACGCTTTCGAGAAGCTCCATCGATTCAGAACCGAGAGCGGCCCGGATGAATACCTCGCGGAACCCGTCTATCGAAAGGTGAAGCAAGCCGAGGCACAGAGGCCGCGAAAGAACAGCCGCGCTGAAATCTGCGCATACGTGCTCAATACCCGCGACTACGAACACAGCGATGACAAGGACGCAATCATCAAGGACGCCATGGACCGCTTTGGCGTCAGTGAGCGCACGGTCTTCCGCGCGCTCGAATCAGCACGAAACGGGGATTCCTGACATCAACCGCTATTGTCAGTAGCGGGTGCAATCGTTCGTTCCACACCGTACCAAACTGATAAACGGAGCGAACCATGTACGCCGACACCACCACCAGCAGCACCACCAACACCAAGCCCAAGACCTACGGGGCCCACCGCATCCCCGGTATGACGGACTTCGGCAGCTTGTCCGACGAGACGCTCGTCGATGGCCGCACCGCAGCCGTGGTGCTCTGCTGCTCGTACAACCAGGTATTCCGGCTCTCGCGTCAGGGCCGCCTCGCGAAGCCCATCAAGACGGGCCCGCGCTCCACCCGCTGGAAGGTCGGGGATCTCCGCGCCTTCATCGCCGCAAGCCTGACCGAAGAATCGGCCGCCGCCGCGTGAGGTGGCGCCATGCCCGATCAGAACAAAGAAAAGGGCGCCGCCCCTTTCGAGAACGCGCGCCCTTGCGAATCACACACCTCGCACTCTAGCGCCCCGGCCAGCAGCCCGGTATTCCCGAAGGCGAACAGCATCCGCGAAGCCGCGCTGCGTGCGCTGGTCTCCGGCCCCATTCGCCAATCGGGCTTTCAACGCTCGTGGCGACTCGCCGCATACGTCCGCTTCCTGAAGGATGACGGCTGGGCGATCCGAAGCCGCGAGGTTGCCGAGAACGGCCGCGTGGTCGCCGAGTACGTGCTCGACCTGCAGGACGCCGCCACCGCCAGCGCTGCGGCGCGCTTCCGTGCCCGGGGAGTGCCAGCA
>CAZNBU010000419.1:0-3430 GCA_964571035.1 uncultured Planctomycetaceae bacterium
AGGTCCGACAGCCCTTCAAGCGAAGTGCCCCTTGCATCCACGCCGACAGAGATCTCCACGGTCGCACCGCGTTCGCTAAAGGCCCTTAGTGCCTCGCGGATATGCTTGGTCCCGGACCGCTTCACAAATGCCACGGCCGCACGGAACTCTGTCCACTGAGCAGAATTCAGCTCTTGGATTAGAAACTCACCGATGCGAATCGTGCCGTCTGGCTGTGCGATGAACTCCATGACCCCATTCCCCTTTGGCAGACGCTACGGAAACTAGCGATCCCATTTATCGACTTCCGACACTAATCGCGTGAGTTTAGTAACGCATGATCCAATCGGCACTAGGGCGCAAGGAAAAAGTTTCGCCTGCTGGGCACGGTAGGAGCAAGGTCCAGCCGCTGCTTACCGAAACATCTTGCTCGCGAGGCTTCCGTCCCTAAACTAGGTCAGTTCAGATTGGCAATCGAGGTCGTGGTGCGTACTACCCTACATACTGTGTTTATGTACCTGTCACCGGCAGGCACTACCTTCCGGGTTCAATGTGCCAGTCTGCCGCATGCGAAGTCGTGGAAGCGGATTGCTTCGTTTCAAGCGAGTAGCGACGGGTGTTGCGTCGAACGCGCCTCAGCGGTGCGTTACTCTGTCAAACGGTCTCGCAAGTCCATGAGACGGATCGTCCGCAACATCATTGCGACCTACTGCAATAAGCGCCCGCGCGGCACATCTCTAACTAGCTCGTACGAGATCACGGTTGTCAGGAGCTTCGCGTAACGACGCACCCGGCCCCGGGTCGATCATTGGTGACGCGGCGCAGTACAGCGGAATCAGCTCGCTGCTGTTAACGACAGGAGTTAGTGGCCCGCCATTACATCTCCCCGCGTGCTTGAATTGCGCGACGGGGGAGCCCATGTAAAACGGCCGTCATCTTGGCGAACGACACCACGATATGGGGCATTCATGCAGGTCGGACGGTCGACCCCGACACGATGTTCCTGCGGAACAACGTGATCGCCATTGGTTGGCCGGAGGTGGGGGACTTGGGTAAACTGGCGGCCAATCAAACGCCATGATTCGCAACCTAATCAAACGCATTACTGTTCAGCCCGAGATTCGTGGCCTTGAAGGAGATCACCTCCAGAGGAATGTAGTGCTCTTTCTTGGCCTCCAGTATCTCGGCGCCTCGCTTCGCACGTACGGTCAGCGCGGGAATGACCTCAAAGCCGACCTTCACCATGCTTGGGTACTGACTCAGCGTAGATACGATTTCGGTTTGATTCTCTTCAGGAAAGACAGCCAGTACTTCCCGAAGCAGGTTGGGCGCAAAGTCAAACGTAATCATGAACCTGCCGCTCTCGGTCTTGCAGGTTGCGCTCAATGTATACAGGTCCTCCGCAACCCTTCCGAAGGTCTCGACAGGCACCACTGGGAACAGTAGCTCAGTTTCCTGCGGAATACCAAGCTTCATCAGGTGGAGGCCAAAGTCCTTGGCGTAGCCCACGTGAGCCGTCCCCACGGCTGGAGGCATCAGCGTCTTCAAGAGTTCATTCCAGTTTGCATCCAGTTCAGCCATCGGGAACAGAAGTCGGGGAACGTTGGTGGCATCCGCAACGTTGTACAGCGCAAATTCGCGTCCGTTGCAAACTGCATACCACTGCACGCGAATCTCCCGATGAATAGCGTAGCTGTAGGCCTGCGCGACATGTTTCGGGTCATCTACGCTATGCTTCGGCGATTTCGCGTCTAGTACCCATCCTGGCCGCCCGTGCGCGTATAGAACGTAGTCCGGAACGATCACAATCTTCCGCCTGCTAGTACCAAACGAGACATACGGGTGTTCTAACGCCTTGCTGCGGACGATCCGATTGCGGCCGGACACCGTGTACCCCAGCGCTTTCAGTAGCGGCACTACTATCTCTTCCCTAACGGCATCCTCCTTGAAGACGGGGTCCTCAAGGATGGCGAAGTCGAAATTTTGAAGCGGAGCATGCATGCTTGAAGCCCCTTGTAGCGGCGAACAAGGCTGACTTGTCACTCGCCGCGAGTCAGTAACAGGCACCGTTTCAATACGTCGCCCCTCAAGGGGAGTCAACAGATGTTGCTGCTTCTACAGACTCACCGCGTTTAGTAACGTTGTCGGTGAGTCGCTCAAGGCGAGGGGCGTCCGGTGCCGCGTCCCGCCAGGCCTGCCCAGCGGCAGCATGGTGGCGCACAAGGATGAATTGGGCTAGGAGCCGCCCATCATCAAGGTCCAGGTCAAAGCCACTGAGGGCTCAGTAGGCGACTCGGTTGCATCCGCGCTCTTCGGCAAGCTGGCGGAAGGCGAGTTCGGGTTGGCTGTCACCCTGGGCACGTTCACGCCCCAAGCCAGACGTTTCGCCGAGGCGAAGAGCAACCTCAGGCTAATCGACGGCGAGGAGCTAGTTCGGCTCGTGCTAGCCCACTACGAGGACTTCGACAGCCGTTACAAAGGGGTCCTACCGCTAAAGCGCGTCTACGTTCCGGAACCGCTCGACGAGTCCGAAGGCGACTGACGCATTTCGGGTGCCGGTCTTAGTTGAGTCTAGTCCGGTACATTGCCGTTTACCTTCGGTGGACCACAATTACAATTCGTCCGGCCACTCATGAGACTTACTACCCCAAAGCAGCGTGACCGCCTCGTTTTACTCATCATTGACGTACTCGTTGTCATGGGTGCGAGCCAAGTGGCATTTGGTACCCCTTTGTTTCCGACCGGTGACAAGGGCTTTTGGTTCATTGCTGCACTGCTTGGCCTCTTGATCGGTAGCCGAATCATCACGCCGTACTTTACGAGGCCTGCTGATGCATTTTGCTACGCAGTTCCAGCGCTGGCAGCCCTTGGACTGGTAGCCCAGGAAGGTCACTGGACGACCGGAGTGTGGATCGCGTTCTTCCTGACAGTTGCGTTCGTGGCGCTGATCGTCGTCCTAGCAGCGTTCACGATGCTAACGAAGGACACAGAGTCGGACCGGACGAAGCGCCTGTCTGATGCAAGCAAGCTAATCGCGGAAACACTCGGCAAGCCGAAGGTCATCTACTCAACGATCATCGCTTTTGCGTTGTACGCCTTTCACGCCGACTCTCAACTCGAATTGGCGTCTGTGGCCAGCGCATGGCTACTAACCGGTGTATTCAACGTATCGGAAGGCGTTTGGAACCTGGTACGCCGCTTGAGGAACATCTTCGGACCTACGAATTCACTCAGGGCTGAGGCAGAGATCGCTGCATTTCAGACTCCCGGAGTTGTCCTGCTGCGGCAGTCGACCGCCACGGGCCACTTGCCAACACTGGCCGCGGTAGCCCTGCGAGACCCGTTAGGCGAGCCCAGATTGGCATTGACTCTGGACTATGTCGGCCGCGACGCCGGTGTCCTGTTGCGTGCAGTCGAGGCAAGTGACGCCATTCTTGACGCTGAAGTTGTC
>CAZNBU010000420.1:0-3426 GCA_964571035.1 uncultured Planctomycetaceae bacterium
TGCGCCAGCGAATAACTAAACAGTTGGTTAGTTAGCCCGCATTCCCATCTCGCACAAATTTTTTCGGACCTTGCCAAAATGCCATGCCGCCTTGTTTCGCGGTTGATAGCGCCCGTAACCCCACTACCCTTGAGGTGTTGTATTGCTCACCGGTCCCGGGGATGCCCATGCGATTGCTGATGACACTTGCCGTTTCCGCCCTCTGCCTCGCCTGCGTTGCAGGGCTGGCGCGCGCCGAGCAGATCCGGCTTGCCGACGGGCGTTACCTGCAAGGCGACGTGGTTGAGGTCAAGGAAGACGGTTTCACGTTCAAGCTGACCGACACCGGCGGCAAGGTGTTCCTGCGCTGGGGCCAGGTCGATGCGGCGCTGAGGAAGCGCCTCACCAACGACCGCGACCCCGACGAGGGCCTGACGCTGCAGGTGATGGTGCCCGGCGCGCGGTTGGAGCTGATCGACGGCACGGTCTACGAGGGCCAGATCACGGAATCCAACAACACCTACCGCGTGGTCAACCGCGACAACCCGCGCGGGCGCACCATTCCAGCCGCCGACGTCATCGAAGAAGGATTCGTGCCGGACATCATGATCGAAGCCACGATCATGCACACCGAAAAGGAAGTGCTGAAGCTCGCGGAAGACGAGCGCGCGCCGCTTGAGACCGCGATCCAGTACTACGAGCTGGCGCGCATCGCCGACTCGCTGGGCCTGTACCGCGAAGCCAAAGACTACGTCACGCTCTCGCTGGGCGCGTCGCCCGACACAAAGCTGGAAGCGCGCCTGACCGAGTACGACACGCAGCTCGACGAGTTGATCCGCCAGGAAGGCCTGCTGAACGCGCTGGTGGAAGCGCGGCAACTGGCCAAGCGCAAGAAGTTCCAGGGGGCGCTCGACAAGCTCAACGCGGCAAAAGAGGAGTTTCAACCGAAGGACGCCGTGCTGACCAAGTGGCAGACGACGTTCGACGAGATCGACCTCGACTTCTCACGCTTCGTCATCACCGACTGGTACAAGCAGATTCGCCCAGCCACCCGCCGCAAAGTGAAGGAAAACAGCGTCACCATCGCCGAGTGCATCGCGTGGACACGCCGCGAGCTCGACAACGCCATCTGCGCCGGCGTGGCGCGCTCGGTGACGGACTATGAGGACGACGTCTACGAGTTCGTCGAAGGGCGCATGTCGCCCGCCGACGCGCTGGAGTTCCAGCGCAAGGCGAACGAGGATCCCACACTGGCTGACCAGGCCGAGAAGCTGCGCGCCGTAGTCCAGGACATCCGCGACCGCTTCCCGAAGCGTTTTGAGCTCGAGATCCAGGGCAAGCTGCGCCTTTCGATGCGCAAAGCAAGCTTCGGCCAGGACGGTTTCTACGGCATCGTCGGCGGACACCTGCCGGTCGCGGGCAAGAAGCCGCAGCAGGATCAACCGGCGCCGCCCGGCAGCGGCCCGCGCAACCCGCGACGCGACCCGCGCGGCAACCGCGACCGCGAGGGCTCGGTGGACCACCTTGATGCCGAGGCGATTGCGCGGCTGCTCAACGGCCAGGACGCTGGCGATCCGGCGTCGGGCGGGCAGGACATCTCGCACCTCAAGGTGCCGAACACGGTGCCGACGCTGCAGGAGTGGTGGGATGCAGCTGGCAGCTCCACCAAGGGCAAGTGGCTGGAAGCGTACTACGCCCGCTACGCCGGCACGATGCGAGTGTTTGAACTCGACGACTGGGAAGTGAAGTACAAGTAAGGCCTAACGCGAAGAGGCGGAGGGAGCGAAGGACGCGAAGAACGGCTGGGTAAGGCTTGTCTTCGCGTCCTTCGTCACCTCCGCCTCTTCGCGTCAAAGTGGCTCAACTGCGGAAGCATCACTCCAAGGCAACGACAGGGCGCTTTCGGCGGCCGATGAACTCGGCGCTGAGGTTCGCAAGCAGGATCATGGTTGCGCCGAACAGCAGCCACACTGTCACCGTGTCGCGCCCGGCGATCACGCTGAACAGCGACGCGAACACCGGCTCAGAGGTGTACACCACCGCGGCGCGCGACGGCGTGAGCTCTTTCTGCCAGCGGTTCAGCACACTGATCGCCAGCACCGACGCCAGCGTGCTGCACAGCACCAGCGTGCGCCAGAACTCGAAATAGGTGAGCGTGGCTGTCAGCGCGTCGGGTTCAAGCAGCCCCACGCCGCCGGGCGCCACCAGCGTCGCGACGCCGGTGAACAGCGTGGCAAACACGAACATCACAAACGTGATCGCCAGCGGGTCGGCGCGTTTTGTGCCGTAGTCGGTTAGCAGGATGTGCCCGCCGAACGTGACCGCGCACCCCAGCGTGGCCCACGCGCCGATGGTCAAGCCGCCTTCCGGCGGCCCCTGGATGTATGCCGCGCCGATGGTCGCCAGCACCACGCCCACCAGCACGCCCTGCGCGGGCAGGCGGCGGTAGATCAGCGCGGCGAGGATCGGCGTGGTCACCACGTACAGGCTTGTGAGGAACGCCGACTGGCTGGGCTGCAGGTCCTGTTGCGTCAGCCCGAATATCTGCAGCAGAAACCCCGCGGTGAACGGCAGGCTGAGCAGGAACCCCCACTTCCAAGCCGCACGGTCAAGCCGCTTCACACTGCGCGGCACGAACACTGGCATCAGCACCGTCGCCAGCAGAAAGCGCCAGAACAGGAAGAACGCGCCGACGGCGGCGGGGCGGTCGTACCCGTGCAGGATCTGCAAAGCCTCGGTGCCTTCCTTCATCCAAAGGAAGGTCGCGCCCCAGAACAGGCACACGGATGTGAGGGCAAGCGTCGCGATCAATCGCGTGCGAGGACTAGAAGCAGACTGCGGCGCCGTCATCGTGCTCCAGAACTGCTGTTATCCACCAAGGACACGAAGTAGCACGAAGAAAAGCAGTTCGCCTGGCGCAGTTCTTCGTGAACTTCGTGTCCTTAGTGGATCAACGCTTTTCCGACCCTACGAGAGGGCCTCCAGCTCGGCTTCGATTGCCTCGACCAGCGGCTTCAGCGTTTCGGTGTCCATGCCGAACTTCAGCCCAGCCGCCTTGAACAGGTCGCGCAGCTCGCGCGAGCCCCCCAGCGCCAGCGCCTTGCGGTACGCGGCCAGCGCGCCGGATTGGTCGCGCCTGCTGTTCAGCCACACCTGCAACGCGCCGATCTGCGCGATCGCGTACTCGATGTAATAGAACGGCACCGTGAACAGGTGGTTCTGCCGCTGCCACTTGGTCGCCATGTGCTGCTCCACACCGCTGTGGTCCACGCCGCGGTCGAAGCGCTGGTAGGTCTCCAGCCAAGCGGCTTCGCGCTGCTGGGGCGTATGGCCGGGGTGCGTGTAGACCCAGTGCTGGAACTGGTCGATGGTGGCAACCCACGGCAGCAGGAACAGCAGCATGCCCTCAAGGTGCTCGCGCCGCGCGCGCGCCGCGTTGGCTTCGTC
>CAZNBU010000421.1:0-3412 GCA_964571035.1 uncultured Planctomycetaceae bacterium
CGCGCCTGGTTGATATTGATGCCGTCGCCGCTGAACTGCGTGACGATCGACGCGACGTCGCCCTGGCCGCCGCCGCACTTGTCGCCGCCGAAGGCGGTCTCGTTGCCGTCCTGCTGGCCATTGCTGTTGTAGTCGACCCAGTTGGCGTCGGGGTTCTGCGCCGCTGAAGTTGAAGTCTTGTCCCGGGGCCAGGTGACCGCCGGGTTGGGGCCGTCCAGCGCGCGCAGCGAATACTGCAGCGCGTTGTACGCGCCGTTTTCCACGCCGGCGTGGTCGTTCGAAAGCCCCTCGTAGTGATTCACCATCGCTTCGGCCCGCAGGCGCGCCACCGAATACTCCATGCCGTCGAGCGCGAGGTCCAGCGCGCGCTGGCGGTCAAGGTAGTTGGCGGCTGCGCGGCGCTCAGACAGCGTCACGAAACTGAAGGAGGTGCCGATGATGAACAGGGCCACCAGCAGGCCCAGCACGACCACCAGCAGTGTGCCGCGGCGCGACGCGCGCGGGTCGTAATTCAGGTTGCGATTGGACAGCATCACTTCAGACCTCCGGTCCGGTTCTGCGAAAGGGACTTCACCTGGCGCATGCTTGTGCAGAAGGGGGGAACTGCTGTGCAGGGGACGGGCTCGGTGCATGCAACACTGTTGTATGGCATCAGAACCCTCGACCCCCTGTGCTGCGACTATCCGTCCACGTAGTTGCCTCCGCCGGCTTTCGCCAGCTTCTCATAGAACTCACGCTGCTCGCGCGACAGCCCCACGCCGAACACATCCAGCGTCGTCTTCTTGCCCGCGGCGCGCTGGCGCTTCACCACATCCACGATGAAGTCGCCGACACTTTCGAACTTCTTCAACTCTTCTTCCGACACGTCGGCCGGTTTGCCGGGCATGCTGCCCACCAGCAGCGCCGCCGAGTCAGGCTCCTGCTTGAAGCACTCGCTTAAAAGCGCGTGCAGGTCCGGCTGGCCCTTGGCGACGAGGTCTTTCAGCCACTCTTTGGCTTTGCCGGTGTTTTCGGCGTTGGCTTTCATGGGGTCGCCGCCTTTGGCGAAGTCCTGCACGCTGCCGAAGGTGACGAGGTTGAAGCTGAGGACGCCGTTCCTGGCATCCGGCTGTTTGGCGAGGTCTTCCAGCGCGCGGCCGACCAGCGAGCGCATGTGCTCGATGCGCGTGGTCTCCTTGCTGCCTTCGATGGTGATGCTTGCTGCCATGGCGTCGCTGAGGTCGAGCAGATAGACGCGGGACTTGGTGTTCTTCGGGGCCTCGCCGTTTTCTGCCGCGCCTTGCTCGCCCCCTTCCTTCTTCTTGCTGCCGAAGCGGATCTTCGGGTAGGTCGTTGGGCGGTCGTACCCGTCGGTTTTTTCAGGTTTTGCCGGCTTCTCGGGCGCATCCTGGGCCAAAACACCCCACGTGCCCGCAAACAGGCAGAGGCTGGCCAGCACTAACCGATAGATCGCAGCTACGCGCATCAGGACCTGCATTCCATCACAAGTCCAACCCTTTTCAACCGTTAGAACGCAGCCCCACGGCAATACGTCCCCGGATACCCCCTGCAAAGTGCAACCTTGGTGCCATCGGGGCGCGTTGACAGGTTGCACAGACGATGTTTCCGCCCTAAGTGCAATGATTGCAAAGGCTAATGGCGTGCCGGGGCTGCGATAGTATGGTCGGTAACGTTAGCGCCGGCGTGGTTGCTGAGTAACCGTGGGTCACCCCCCGGAAATTGTCAACCGACCCGGGGGATCCGACGTATATAGAAGAGAATCCTGCCACCTGAACGCGCGAGGAGTCGAAATGCAGCGCCACCTGGTTCCATTGATCGCCATTTCCAGCCTGATGCTGGCCCTGCTTGCCGGTTGTTCCGGCACCCCGGAGCCTGAAGTCAACGGCGAGCCCACATACGTGGACGACGACACGCTTGTGGCGTTCGACGCGTCGCTGCGCGACTTGGCGCTGGCAATTGAGCGCGCTGACGAATCCGAGGAACGCGCGGCCCGCGTCCAGCTGACGCGCCAGGCGCAGACTTACCAGCGTGCGCTGCTGTCCGCGCTGCACGACTACGATTCAACACCTCGGCGCTACGTGGCAGCGATCATGCTTGGGTTTACCGGCGACGCATCCGTCATCCCCGCTTTGCTCGACAAGGTTCGCGACGTCGATGAAGATCAGAGCGTGCGACTCAACAGCCTGCTCGGCCTCGCAGCAATGGACGCGCAGGGCGACAAGCTGAACGACTACCCCGAGCACGCGGCGATGATGTCGGCGATTGCGGCTGTCATGGATGACCCCGAAAGCGGCATCCGCATGAAGCGCGCCGCGATCCAGGCCTACGCGGCGGCCTACGACGCCGTGCGCCAGGACCGCATTGACCCGCTGCGCAAGCGCGTGGTGATTGAAAACGAGATTCCGGTGCGCATCGCGGCGATTAACGCGCTGGGCGACATCGGCGACGTCAGCGCGGTCGGCGACCTGACCCAGATCGGCCTGCGTAACCCGGACCCGTCGCTGCGTATCGCGTCAGCGATCGCGCTGGGCAAGATCAACGATCCCGCGCGCGTGATCCCTGCGCTGGCCACTGCTTCTGTCGATGAAAACGCGATGGTCCGCCGCCACGCCATCGACGCCATCGCACGCCACCACGGCAGCGACCTTGACCGCGTTTACGCCACCGTGCTGGGCGGCCTTGCAGACTTTGACGAGCGTGTGCGCGAATCCGCGGCGCTGGCACTGCGTACCATCGGCGATGAGCGCGCCGTGCAACCACTGTTGCAGGCCACCGGCGACCGCACCGCGGTCGTGCGCGAAGCCGCGGCGCATGCGCTGGGCAAGCTGATCACCACCGACCGCGAAAAGGAAGCCTACCCACTGGTCGACCTGCTGGGCGACCAGAACCTCGGCGTGCAGTTGGCTGCGCGCCAGAGCCTCGAGCGTGTGACCACCAAGCGCCACGGCACCGACCAGTCCACATGGCGCAAGTACTTCTACACCAAGTACCCCGAGCTGGACCCCGCCAAGATGTACGAGGGCAAGGCCAAGCCGCGCTTCAGCAGCGGTATCTCCAGCGGCGGCAATCGCGCGCGCAACACCAGCACGCGCAATACGTCGCGCACCACGCCCAACACGGGGCGCCGCAACACCAACACCAACCGCAACACGAACCGCAACCGCAACACGAACCGGCGCTAGCACGCGATAGCTCTGACAACCGGGCGCCGCGCGCGCCCGGTTTTTCGTTTGTTGAAAGTGTGATTCCCGGCGCGCCTGCGCCGCGCTTGCGCGCCCTACAACCCACTGCTAACGTGCCGCCCTCGACATGGAGAGCCGCGCCGAGCGGCCCGCAGGCGGAGTTTCGGATGGATATCCTGTTCTTCTTCAGTGCGCTGGTTTCGCTTGCCGGCACGCTGATCCTGGTCACC
>CAZNBU010000422.1:0-3410 GCA_964571035.1 uncultured Planctomycetaceae bacterium
CCACCGATGGCTGAGTCGGCGGAGCCGCCGGTCCAGCCTCGCGACCCAGTTGTCGAAACGGCTGAGCCGCCACAAGAACCTCGATCTGCAGCAGAGCCCGCACGGAGTGCAGATGCGGTCCAGACCAACGTGCGCGCGGATGAGACGGCCACGCCTGAGGTCGCGACGCCTGCGGCGCCGGAGCCGGAAGCCCCAATCGATCCAATGGCATCGCTGCGCGAACGCGCCGATGCTGACGGCGCGACCGAGCGCGACAAGCGCGTCGTCATCGCGGCTTTGATTGCCGACGCGTCGCCCGAGTCGCTGACCGAAGCCGAGAAGCGCCTCGAAACCTGCGGCGCACCCGCGAACTGGCAGACACTGATGCGCGCCGCGATCGCCGAAGCCGCGGGAGAGCACGCTGATCTCTCGCGTGAACTGAACGACCTGCGGCTGCGCGCCCTGGCCGCATTGCCGCCGGAGCTCGGCGGGTGCCGCATCAGCAACGATCTCGGTGGCACCGACGAACGCGCCAGCATCAGCTTTCGCCCCGATGAGTACGTCAGCGTCGCATTCGAGCTGCGGCACTTCGGCGTAACCCTGCGCGACGACAGCCGCTGGGACTGGAAGGTGAGCGTCAGCGCGCGCCTGCTGGACGAGCAAGGCAACGAAGTCGCAGGGTTCAAGCCGCCGGGGCACACTTACGAATCCACGGCCGACGGGTGCACGCCTGCTTCGCACCCCGGCGACCGCTTCACCTGGTTCGTCTACCAGTTGAAAGCGCGGCTGCCGCGCGACCTGAAGGCGGGCAATTACACGGTTGAAGTGTCGGTGAAGGACGCGCTCAACAAGCAGGGGTTTGGTGCGATCACGCGCCAACTCGAAATCCGCGTTCGCTAATTGCGGCACACGCAGTACAATGCGGCCCCAGGCTTTGGAGCCGCCATGCGTGCGCTGCTGATGCTGCTGCTGTTTTCGCCGCTGGCTGCACAGCAGTTCGATATCGCCAAGCAATACGACACATGGCTTGCCGCCGAGCAGCGCTTCCTGCTCGGGCGCGACACACTCACTGACAACAATCTGATCGAACACCTCGAGCCGCTGGCTGGATTGCCGAACGCCGCGCCCGAAGACACGCCCAAAGATTGGCGCGCGTCTGCGCTGCTCGGGCTCGGCTACCTGTACGGCACAGCCGGCGCGCCGCAGGACACGCCAACGGCCAACCGCTACTTTCTGCGCGCGATGCGTGCATCCAAGGACGCGGCGTACATCGCCGCGCTGTCGGGCATCGGCGAGCAGTTCCCCCACTACAATCCCTGGAAGGGTCAAGCCGCCGCAAACGATTTCTTTCGCCTAGGGCGCATGCCGGGCTCACTGAAGACACTCGCAGCCAACGGCAATGTCCCCGCACAGGCGGTGTGGGGGCAACTCACCTTGATGCAGAACCCGGAGGACGCCACTGCGCGCGCATCGCTGAAAGCCGCCGCCGACGCAGGGTGCCTGCCCGCCAAGGTCTGGGCCTCGTGGTGGATGACGTTTGATTCGCCGCCTGACTTCGAAGCTGTGCGGGAACAACTGACCGCAGCCGCCAAGGATGGGTACGCGCCCGCCGCGTTCGCCCTAGGGCGCCTGCACGAGCCGGGCGACAAGATGCTGCCCGATCTGCCAAAAAGCCGCGAGTGGTACGCATACGCGCACGACCTGGGCGACTGGGACGCGCTGTTTGCCCTGAAAGACCTGCCACCAAAGCCGCTGAATGAGTTGACACTGGATGAACTCTGGGAACAGTACATCAGTGAACCAAGCGAGTTGTTCGAGTTTCAGACCAGCGAGGGGGTTTGCTGGTTGCGCCGCCCCAGCCCCGTGCTGCGCCGCTACCGCGGAGTTGCCGAGTGGCTGGACGGCAAGATCGCCGAAATGCCCGAGCCGCCCCGGCGGCCGGAACAAGACTTCACGCGCGCGCACATCCTTCGCGCCGAGGTCTGCCTGCTTTTTCCGCCGCCCGCCAATGCCACCAAAGAGTTCGGCGTGAATCGCCAGTGGGGTATGGAGTATCTTCAGAAAGTGCCCGACAACTCTCCGTTGGCAGACACGTTGTGTTCGGACTACCGCTTCCTCGCAGATGACGCTCCCAGGGGGAACGACCTGTTATGGAAGAGCAGCCATGCCAACGAGCAGGCCGCCCAGCGGCGCACCTACGGCGCGGCAGTTGCCGAGCAATGGGCACAATTCGCGTACTTTGGCAAGAACTCCGTCGCGGGAGTTCGAGAGGAGCGGGCGCTTCCACCCCTGAAAGAGGCGCTGGATCACCTTCGAAAGCTGGCGATGGCTGGCGACCACTGGGCCGCCCGGTTGATGGCAAAACATTACCGGCACGCCTCCAACTTCGAACGCTGCATTCACTGGAACTCGCTCGCCGCAAACTTCGGCGACGGCGGCGCATGCATTGAGTTGGCCGAAGACTACCTGACCGGCGAGCACATCCCGCGCGACCTGAAACTGGCCCAACAGTGGGCCGACAAGGGCATGCGGATTCGTGCGTCGCACGCGTACATCCGGGATCACATTCTGCCAAAGCTGGCCGACCCCGATGGGTTCCTTGCCCGCAAACGCAAGGAACGCATGGACGCCTTGCAGATCAGCGCGGTCAAGGAAGCCAACCGTACGGGCGACGTCGCGGCGTTCCTGAAAGCGAACCCGAGACTCGCGCGCGAAGCGGCGCAATCCGGCGATCCGCTGCTGGCACTGTGCTACCTGCTCGGCCACGGCGTACTGGCTGACCGTCAACGCGCGATCGGCCTTGTACGCAGCGGCGAAGGCGGCGCCGTAGCGCTGTACGTTCTGGCGCGCATTTACGAGACCGCCGAGCCGCCCGACCACAGCGGCGCGGTGGTCTGCTACGACAGCGCGGTCGCCGCGGGCCACGCGTTCGGCATGCTCGGCCGCGCGCGCCACCTGCAAACAGGCAACGCCATCAAGAAGGACGAAGCCGCGGCCGCCGAACTGTTCAAGCAAGCCGCCGAAGCCGGGTGCCTGCCCGCCATGGTGGAGTACGCCAAGTGCCTGCGCGACGGCACCGGCGTCGAGGCTGACAAAGCGGAAGCCCGCAAGTGGGCTCAGAAGGCAGCCGATGAAGACTGGCAAGCGGCAAAGCAGTTGCTGAAAGAACTTGAGCAGTAGCACGCCCTCTCGACACGTCCACCACCGACGCCCACACTGCCGCGATGGAGTTGCTGGTCCTGCACATCCCGGGGTTGTCGGCGCGTCTGCTGCGCGACCAGATGACGGCGGCGGTTGAGATCGCGCGCGTGGGCGGCGAAGGCACTGCCGCTACCCTGGTCACCATCGACGGTGCATCGCCGAGTCAGCTTGAAGCCGCTTTGCTGACCGGGTTCCTGCCGGAGTACCTTGGCGCGTTCGCCGGCGGCGTT
>CAZNBU010000423.1:0-3405 GCA_964571035.1 uncultured Planctomycetaceae bacterium
CGCATCCACGCAAGCGACGAAGACACCTGCCGCCGGATCGGCGAGCACGGCGCACCCCTGATCAAACCCGACACGGGCGTGCTGACCCACTGCAACGCGGGCGCGCTCGCCACAGCCGGCATGGGCACCGCGCTCGCGCCGATGTACGTGGCACACGGCAAAGGCACGCGGTTTCGGGTCTACGCCGACGAAACGCGTCCACTGCTGCAAGGCGCGCGGTTGACGGCATTTGAGCTGGCGGAGAGCGGCGTCGATGTGACCGTGATCGGCGACTCCATGGCTGCCACGCTGTTGCGCGACCGCAAGGTGCAACTAGTGATCACGGGCGCCGACCGCGTCGCCCGCAACGGCGATGCCGCCAACAAGATCGGGACGTACGGCGTGGCGGCCCTTGCAAAGATGCATGGCGTGCCGTTCTACATCGCCGCACCGCGCAGCACCTTTGACCCAGCGGTTCCGTCCGGGGCGGAGATCCCGATTGAGCAGCGGGACGAGGGCGAGCTCCGGCAAATCGGCAAAATGCAGCTTGTACCTAAACTATCAAAAGTGTATAATCCAGCCTTCGATGTGACGCCCGCCGATTTGATCACCGGGCTGATCACCGAGGACGGCATTTTCAAACCCGCGGAGATCGACGGCTGGCTCTCCCGGGACTAGGAGGGTCGCATGATGGCTGAACAATCCGCACCCGAAAGGCGAAGCGCCGGGCGCATCCCCGGCCGTACCGTGGTGCGCTACCGCGACACGATTTACAGCGGCTCAATCGGTTTCTGGGAAAACGGCCAGTTGCAGGACATGAGCATGTCCGGCGCGCGCTTTCTTTGCGAACAACCGATCAAGCCCGGCACCGAAATCGAAGTGCGGCTGGAAATGGAAGTCAACGGCGTCCGCCAGGAGCTTGAGCTGCCGGCAGAGTGCGTGCGCGCTGAAGAAGGCGCAATCGCCGTGCGGTTCATGGAGATGGATGAGCGCGCGCGCGAAGCGCTGGGGCGCCACCTTGCCCGGCTTGCGCGCCGCGCGCCGGAACGCCCGACGATGAAGCGCGGCCCGCGTACGCCGCTGATCCTGAGCCCCGGCCGCACGACGCACGTGCTGTAACCGCGGGTGTTGGGTCTTGAGTGCTGGGTGTTGGGTCGCCTGCGCTCACTCGCCGTTACCTTGACGCACTTCCTGCGGTGGGCTACCTTTCGGACCTTCGGGGCGTAGCGCAGACTGGTAGCGCGCTTGCTTGGGGTGCAAGAGGTCGTGAGTTCAAATCTCATCGCCCCGACCAGCATCGAGCGCCCGGCCCCAACCGGGCGCTGCTTTTTCCAGGGAACCATGCGCGCAATCACCTCGCTTCTGCTGTTGATCCTGGTCGCCTGCGGCGGCAACGGGGAAGGCAATACCGAAGAGTTGTGGCTGCCGAGCTACGACACGCCCGCCAACACCATGGAAGCCTATTTCCGCGGGATCGAATCCGGCAACATGGAGTTGTGCCTGACGGCGACCGTTCCTTCCGAGCGACAAGCGCACGCACAGTTCCTGAACACAATCTTTGGCGAAGCAAAGAAGCGGGACTTCCGGTGGAAGGCTGAGGTTGTCGACAACACAGCGTTCGAGTCTGAAACCGAGGCGGTTCTGCAGATGCGCCTCACGCCGGTCGACGAACAGGGCAATCCAAAAGAGATCAAGAACGAAGAAGGCAAGACGATGATCGGCGTTGACGCGTGGCGCGTAACCGTCAAGCAACCCGACGGAAGCTGGCGCATCAGCCCCAGTCGAAGCGCGCAGTATACTGCCGAGAGAAACGCTACTACACGCGATCGGCAACCCGAGAAAGCGCCCGCGAACTCCGGCGGCTGATGCTTGGCGAGTACGCTTCCTCCATTATAGTCCCGCTGACGGAATGGAGACGCTATGTTCACACGACTGCTCAGCCTGTTGATCGCCGCGATGCTGCTGGCCACCGCCGCGCACGCCGCAGACCGCCTTGAAACCACTACCGGCGACGTGTTTGTCGGCAAGTTCGCAAAGCTCGAAGCCGGTGAAGTTCACTTCACCTCCGACTCCGCCGGTCTTGTGAAAGTCGCTGTCGCGAACGTGAAGTCGGTCATGCTCGAAGGCGAGCGCGAAACACGCTACCGCACCGAAGGCGACGTCCAGAACCAGCAGAAAGGCCAGTTGTTCACGCGCGGTGGCGTGCTGGTGATCCGCACGTCGGGCGGCGAGTTGACGCTCGACAATCTCGCGGGCGTGCAGGGAATCAACGAGGCGGTGCCGGACGAGCGCCCGAAATGGGACGCGTCCGCGCTGGGGACGTTTGCATGGACCGAGGGCAACACCCGCACTTACGCGCTGGGATACCGCTTCGACATCAAGCGCACGACCAAGAACAACTACATGACGCTGTTCGGCAGCGGCAGCTACTTGCAGGACCGCGACCTGGAAGAGGACCCCGTTCGCGAACGCAAGCACCACATCGGATACCTGTACCGCTACATCTTCGATTTCAAGCTGACGATCGACGTGACCGAGGACCTTTATTTCAACGAGTTCGCGGGGTACCACTGGCGCAGCATCACTGGCGTCGGCCCGGGCTACTACATCTACAAGGAAGAGAAGCTCAACTGGCACGTCGGGCTGCACGCCATCTACGTGTTCGAAGACCAGCTTGGCGGCGCGGAAGACCGCGGGTACTTCGGCGCGCGCGCGACCACCGAACTTGACTGGGTCACGCTGGAAGACGCGTTCCACCTGAACTTCAAGACCGAGGTGCTGTTCGATTTCGACGAGTTCAAGAACATCAACGTGTCCAACACGCTGCTGCTGGAATACAAGTTCATGTCCTACCTGACCGCCGGCCTGCTGATCGAGCACTACTTCGACAACTTTCCGCCACCGGAGATTGAAAAGCACGACTTCCGGTTCGTGCTCACGCTCGGCATCAGCTGGTCAGGGCGATGGTTCTAGGTGCAGCGGCGCCGCATCGAGCGCAACCATGACTTGCGAGACCAGGGCCGGCGTATCCCCTCGCTCGGGTTCGTAGCGGTTCGACTTTTCGCCGTCGAGCAGCGGCAGTTCTGTAGACGAAGTCGACAGCTTGGCCGGGATCCGCTTGGGCAGCGTGACAATGAACCGGCTGCCCTCGCCGGGAGACGACTTTACCTGGATTGTCCCGCCGTGACGCTCGACCGTCCTGCGGCAGACCGCGAGCCCGATGCCTGAGCCCTCATACTCGTCCTGGCGGTGAAGCCGCTTGAAGGCCTGGAACACCCTGTCGTGATACTCCGGCGCGATGCCGATACCGTTGTCAGCCACCACAATCCGGTACGTGCCGGCCATGTCCCGCGCCGAAATCGTAACGACAGGAATGCGGCCCTTGTGGTGATACTTGATCGCATTGGAAATCAGGTTCTGCAGCAC
>CAZNBU010000424.1:0-3404 GCA_964571035.1 uncultured Planctomycetaceae bacterium
GTGGAGTAGCGATGATCCGCACTCCGGGCAACGTTCCTCCATCCTGCAGGCTTAGGCGCCCGGTAATCACGCCTTCGCCGCCTGGCGCACGTGTGGGCCCGTTCAACTTCTTCGCAACAGCGCCGGTGGAAGTTCCTTGGGGAATTCCGTTCTTTGTAGGGTCGGTTGTCGCGTCGGCTTCCGCAACGGCGGCCGACGGGGTGCGCGGCGGCGCGTCTTCGCTCGCGATGCCGTACGCGATTGCGCCGCCGGCGATCAACCCGACCAACGCGCACAACAGTGGAAGCAGCTTGTTCATGTGCAATCCCCCGGGCGTTCAGTCAGCACGGCACGCCTCCGGAATGAGGCGAGCTTCGTTCCAGTCCTTTGGGTTGAAGGTGACGGTGACGCTTGTGCCATTGCGTCGCACGACCCAGGTTGCGCTGTCTCGGCCTTTGGCGTCCTCCAGCGCCTTGTGAAATTGCTCGGCATTGGCGATGCCGCTGCCGTCCATCTGCACGACGATGTCCCCCGGCTTGAACCCGATATCCTTGCCGCTCCATGACCTGAATGGATACGACAGGCGAAGGGCGTTGTACGGCAGCGGCGCAAACGTGACGCGCTGGCCGCTGGACTGGGGCATGCGCACAATCATTGATCCCGTTGAGCGGTCCGACAGTTCGTAGTCGCCGGGGATCAACCCGGTGAAAGTGTACTCTTCGCCGCCCGGTTTGCCCTGGTACATTGCATAGTCCCAGTCGGCGGTGTGGCGCAGATGCAGTTGGTGGGCGCGATACTCCGGCGGTATCACGACGATGAACTCGTGCAACTCGTGCGCCGTCAGGTGGACATCCTGCTCGCCGGACTTGAGCACAATCCCCTTGCTGTCCATTGTGACCGGTTCAGGGTGTGGCCCGGTGTCCAGCAACAGTTCGACCACGTACTCGCCGGGGACCAGCGGGCCGAAACGACGAACCGCACGGGCCGATTCATCATCCATAAGCCGACGCATGTGGCGCGAAGAACGGCGGCCATCTCCCGGCTTGCGGACATCGGCGTGCATGTCCGACTTTCGGGGGTGTGTATCGAACCCGGCAATTGTGACCGTGACGAAGGCCGGAAGTGCGAACGAAAACTCGTGCACTCCCTGCGACTCGCGATCGACCACGAGATCGCGCGACCCTAGCGTCGTCGACACGGCGCTGAGCGTGTAGGTGTAGTCCTTGCCTTCGCGTTCCCGGAGTTCTGACCTGGCAATCCAGTACTCCCCGTTACCGCGGTTCAACGCGCTGGCGCTACCGCTGCTCCGACTCCCGCCGCTGACGGCGCTAACGCGGAAGTAAACGTCCTTGTCCATCGGGCCATCGGGGCCGGTCACGCGCGCAACCAGGAAGTGTTCGCGCTCGGGCATAGCCGCCAGGAGATCAACCTGCTCAATCCCGTCGGAGACCTGCACATCCTGTGTCACCGATTCGATGCCCTGCACCAGAACCACCACACGGTACGCCCCCGGCTCAAGGTCGAGAAACTGGAATCGCACTTTGCCCTGCCACAGGGAACCGACATTGCGTGTCCTGTCGCCGTAGTCGCGACGGTCCTTGGCAACCTCGGAGTGCGCACCGTCGGTCTCTTTGTGCAACTGTACACCGATGCGGGTCTGGTTCGGATCGTCTCCAAATGGCACCCGCACCACGCCTGTGATGCCCGGCCGTGTTTTCAGGTTGATCACCAGTGTCGGATGCTGCACGCCTGCCACTAGCTTGATGGAAATGGCTTCCGCCGAGCCCTCGTTATGCACCCCACCGCGCGGCTCCAGCTTCCACTCGCCTGGCTCGATCGCCCGCTTCGGATCTGTCGGCGTCCAGAACCAGTTGGTCCAACCGGGCGGGCGATCCACATCCATACTGATGCTGATCTGCGCCATCTCAGCCGGCGTGCCGTCAGGCATGCGCACGTCGGCTGTCACCCACACCACGGCCTTTGCAAGAAAGTGCGCCTCTTTGCCGGTCGCGTGATGCTCCGCCCCGCGCCCGCCGATCTGACCGATCTCGTAACCGTCGAGCTGCGCTTCAACGCGGTGCAGGCAGGATTCGTCCAGCCCTGTCAAGCGGAAGTTGCCGTCCGCATCGGTGCGCGCCGCGCCGCCGCCCGCCTGGTCGTTCATGACCTGCAGCGCATGAGCTTTGACTTCCTGCTCAAGCGTCGCGTCAGGAGGAAGATCGGCCTGCGGGAAAACCGGCGTACTGCGAATCGCCACGCCTGGCAACGGTGAGCCGTCCTTCAACTTGACGCTGCCCGTGATCTCGCCGTTGCCGCGCACAGCCCCGGCGCGCACGTCCGCGATCCAGCCGGCGACATCAATTCCGGCGCCGCCGTCCCCCGGCGTTGCAGTCTCGGGATTCTCAGGCTTGGGCTTTGGCGAAGCCGGCTTGTAGTTGTCCGGCGACGCCGCGGTTGCCACATCAAATGGCTGCGCCTGATTCTCGGGGGCCTTCGGCGCGAGCACCCAACCAACTACTGCCCCCACCAACAACCCGGCAAGCGTGCAGAGAACAATGTTGCGGTTCATCTTCGCCTCTCGGGAATCAGAACTGCGTTCGGGATCAGCGATTTAACGAGGTTGGAGCGCTGCTGGCAAGGAAATCACTGCGCCTGTTGATGGTGTGCGTTTGTGGCATGCTGGGAACATGCACGGATTGCTGGTTGGGGCTGTGCTTGGGATGGGCGCTGTTGCGTTCATGGGCGCGGTGCGCTCTGCGCGCAACTGGCGTGGCTCTACTGACCGGCCTGGGCGCTGGGTGCTTTGGTTGCAGGTTGGTTTGCAGGTCTTGCTTGGCGTTGGGTGCGTGGTGTTTGGGTTGTGGTTCCTGTTGTTCGGGGGCTGATTTGAGCCACAGATGCACACAGATAAACACGGATAAAGGCATTGGTTTACGGGCCGGTTGCATTGCCGCCTGCTGCGCTTTTCATCTGTGTCCATCTGTGTGCATCTGTGGCTACAACAGCATCGCGCCGCCGCGTGACGGCCCCTTCACCCGCTGCTAAGGTGCCGGCATGGACGTTGAACGCGAAGTGATGGAGCAGGACGTGCTGCTGGTGGGCGCGGGGCCCGCGAACCTGGCTTTGGCGATCCGCCTCAAGCAGCTTGTCGACAAGCACAACGAGACGGCTGAGAACAAGCTCGAGCCGGAAATCACGATCATCGAAAAGGCGCCCGAGATCGGGCATCACCAGCTTTCCGGCGCGGTGATGGACCCTCGCGGCATCAGCGAGCTGTTTCCCGACTGGCGCGAGCAGGGTTTCCCCATCGAAGCCGCGGTCGCCCACGACGCCATGCTCAAGCTCAAACCCAACGGCAGCACTAGCAAAGTACCCTGGGTGCCGCCGAGCATGCACAACGCGGGCAAGTTCGTCGTCAGCCTCAA
>CAZNBU010000425.1:0-3399 GCA_964571035.1 uncultured Planctomycetaceae bacterium
TGCGCATCGAGGCGATCAGGTCTTTTGGATCGGCATGTTCCAGGCCGGCCTTGGCATGAGGGTTCTTGAGATCCAGGTTGTAGATGGGCCAGTAGAGGGCATCGCCCTCGGCCTGAGCGGCCTTGGCGGCCTGCTCGTGAGCTTGCTGCTCGGTCTTCAAAGTGCGCAACTGTTCCTGCAGCGCGGCTTTCTCGCCATTTGCCGCTGATTGAACGGCTTGCTCCAGTTCGCGGATCGGCTTACCCAGCGCGATGACGGCGTTGCGTTCGCTTTCTGCCCTTTGCCAGTGGGGCGTGGCGGCTTCGATGGCAGCGGCGCGCTTGGCGGCGAAATCCACCTTCCACGCCTGCGGGTTTTCCTGACGGTCGTTCCACCAGGCCAATGCTGGTCCGAACGCCTCAAATTGTAGCGGGGCGGTCTTGCTGTATTTCTTGCGACCCTCGGGCAGCGGCAGTTCGTAGTACCAGATGGTATCGGTGGGGCCGCCGCGCTCGAAGAACAGCAGGTTGGCCGGGATGTCGGTGTAGGGGGCGAACACACCTTGCGGCAGGCGCACGATGGTGTGCAGGCGGAATTCCTTGAGCATTTCCTCCTTGATGACGGCGCACACGCCGTCGCCAAACAGGGTGCCGTTGGGCACGACTACGGCGGCGCGGCCACCCTGGGCAGCCGGTTTGCCGCCGGGCACCGGGGCGCCTGCCACGCGTAGCTTGCGCATGATGTACTGCAGGAACAGCAACGCGGTTTCCGCCGTCTGCATGTTGGGCGGGAAGTTGGCCTTGATGCCGATCTCTTCCTCGCCGCCGAAGGGCGGATTGGTGAGGATCACGTCCACCCGCTCGGCATGGCCGATTTCGTTGAGGCGCCGGTCCAGTGTGTTGCCGTAGGCGATATGCGGCTCTTCCAGGCCGTGCAGCAGCAGGTTCATCTGCGCCAGCATGTAGGGCAGCGGCTTGGCTTCCTGGCCGTAGAGGGTGTCGCGTTGCAGCATGCGGCGCTGCTCGGGCGTGGTTACCTGCGGGGCGATGTGGTCATAGGCTTCCACCAGAAAACCGCCGGTACCGCAGGCCGGGTCGAGTACGGTTTCGCCCAGGCGCGGGTCGCTCACCTGTACCATGAAGCGTACCACCGGGCGCGGGGTGTAGAACTCGCCGGCATCGCCCGCCGCGTCGCGCATCTCGCGCAGCATCGATTCGTACAGGTGCGAGAGAGTGTGGATTTCCTCGCTGGCGGAAAAGTGGATGCCGTTGATCTTGTTGAGGATGTCGCGCAGCAAGTAGCCGCTGACCATGCGGTTCTGCACGCCCTTGAACACGTTGGCGATAACTTCGCGCTGGCTGCCTTTCTCTCCCTCGCCCGCCAAGCCGCGCAGGTAGGCGAACAGGCCGCGGCCCTTGCTGCCATCAGAGCGCGTAGTGATTTCTTGGCTGATGAAGGCGAGCAATTCGTCGCCGGTGATGCCGTCCTCGCGGGCGGCCCAGTCGCGCCAGCGGTAAGGGGCTTCGATAATAGGCTGGTAGTGCTTGCCGTCGAGCTCGGCTTCTTCCTCGTGGATGATTTCCAGATCGTCGAGGAACTTGAGGAACATTATCCAGGTGAGCAGCGGTAGACGATCCACATCGCCATTGAGGCCCTTATCCTTGCGCAGGATGTCGCGCGCCGACTTGATCAGCGCAGAGAGTCTCTCGCGGGTAGTCAGTGGAGCCCTGGCTTTGGCGCGGACGCGGGGCTTTTTCTCGGTGGTTGCGGTGGCGGCAGCTTTGGCCATCGGTTCGGGTTCTCGTTATTGATAGAGCGCGGTCTGCAGCCGGGATACGGCGTCCTTCATGCCGCGTACGCCACCGAAATAACGGGTGGCGATCTCGGAAGGACTGCCGTAGCGGTCGAAGGGTTGCACTTTCATCAGCTCGGACAGCGTGTTGAATTGCAGAATGCCGCGCTCGACGTAGCGGTCGAGCAGCAGCGTGAGGATTTCGCGGGCGGTGTCGCCATACTGGGCGAACAGGTCCTGCGCCTTGCGACGGGCCTGCTCGGCACGCTGGCGGCGGGTGAGCAGCGGCGCGTTCCAGGCCAGGTGGCACAGCAGGTCGAAGGAATCGGCGTCGGGCTGCTCGCTGCTGGCGGCCAGTTCTTCGAAGCTGATGCCGCGCTCGGTCAGCTCGCGCAACACTTCGCTGCGCGTATCCGGGTTGGCCCAGGCCGATTGCAGCGCCTCGCGCGTCGGGTACAGCGTGCGCACGGCGCGGCCGGAGTATTCGGTGTACTTGACCACCTGTAGCTTCTTGCCGTCGCTGTCGAGGTCGTAGACCAGGTGGCCGATGACCTCGACCTCGCCGCCATCGATGTAGTACTTGCGGGGTTCAGGTGACGGTTCGTTGATGAGCACGCCAGTGTCCGGGCCGATTTGCTCTTCGGGGATTTCGTATTCCACTGACGGCGTGTCAGGTAGCGTTTCCTGCTCGGTCTCGGTGATGCCGAGCTGCTCGCCTGTTTCATCGATCGTTACTTCCTCAATGCGCGCCGGTTCGCCATCGAAGTCCGGATCGGCAAAGTGGCGGGTGGCCGTGCCGGTGAAGTCGATAATGCTGAAGTACTCCTTGCCGTAGTCGACCTTGAGCCGTGTGCCCCGCCCGATGATCTGCTTGAACTCGGCGCGGGAGCCGACCACGCGGGCCAGCACCACGTTTTTGACCATCTCCGCATCGACGCCGGTAGTCAGCAGTTGCGAGGTAGTGAGAATGACGGGTGCAGGCTTGTCCACATCCTGGAAGTGTGCCAGATGGGTCAGGCCAATCGCGCCTTCATCGGCTGTGACGCGGCAGACGTAGTCCGGGTACTGCTTGACGAGATCACTGTTGAGATTGAGCAGTTCCTGGCGCATCTCAGCGGCGTGTTCCTGATCGACGCAGAACACCAGCGTTTTGGCGAAACGGTCGGCGCTCTTGAGAAGGTCGGTCAGGTGTCGGGCCATCGCCCGCGTGCGGGCGCGCAGCGCCACGACGCGCTCGAAATCCTTGGTCTGATACTCGTCGTCGGGAACCGCGCGTCCGTAACGGTCCAGTTCATCCTTGCTGGGTCGCCAACCGGCGGCATCGACGGTAGTGATGACGCGATGCACGCGGTACGGCGCGAGAAAACCATCCTCGATGCCCTGGCGCAGGCTGTAGGTATAGACCGGGTTGCCGAAGTATTCGTAGCTGTCGCGGGATTCCTCGCGTAGCGGAGTGGCCGTCATGCCGAACTGCACGGCGGGCTCGAAGTAATCGAGCATCGCACGCCAGGCGCTCTCGTCACGGCTGGAGCCCCGGTGGCATTCGTCGATGATGATCAGATCGAAGAAATCCGGCCGGTACTGGCGGAACACGTCTTCGCTGGCGGTGGTCAGCGCCTGATAGATGC
>CAZNBU010000426.1:0-3388 GCA_964571035.1 uncultured Planctomycetaceae bacterium
ACGCGTTTGTGAGTCCGTAGCGTCGTCGAGTGTCTGCTTTGCTTCCCAGGCAAGGAGCCCGAAAGCGGCTGCCAGCACGACCGTGGCAGCCAGCACTCCGATGGCGATCTTTAGGCGAAGGGACATCTGCGCGTATGGTAACGCGCGCGCTATTCGTCGGCGAGGTCGAGGCTTTCGGTCAGCGTGCGCACCGCACCCGCAAACCCGGTGCCGGGCGACTCGGTGATCGCCACGCGAAGCTGCCGGCCCGCCGCGCCATTCGCGCCGGCTGGCCAGGGGAAGCGGACCTCCGTGTCCGCCCCGGCCTGCACCTGCGTCATCCTTCTGCGCCACAGGGCTTCCATGCCCTGCACGCTGACGTCGACGCTCGCGCGCCGGGCTTCCGTGCCGGAGTACGCCATGCGGATGACAAGTTCGCTGCGGTCATCCGCGCGCTCAACGCGGATGTCGGTGATCTGCCATTGCCCTGAAACCGTGGTCTTGAGCGGCCTGTGCAACCGATACGTGCGGCCGCCGTGCCGGATCGTCCATTGCACGGGCAGGCTCAGGTCGCCGGTGTTCAATCCCGGCAGCGGCCGCATCTCAAGCGGCACCTGCGCTAACGCCTCCGGTTGCAGCGCCACCGGCGGATGGCCGGGCGTGTCTTCACCGGCGCGATAGGGCGTGCCTGCCAGCTTCAGCGCCACCGGCATTCCGCGCGGTGGAAGCGGCTTGGCGCTGATGCTTGCCTCGCCGGGGAACCCGTTGAGCATCTGCACATTGAGCTGCTGCGTTTCGAGGTTGGCGCGCAGCGCGGGGGTGATCGTCAGCGAGTCCAGCGTTTTCAGCAGCCCCTCATCCAGCCCCTCCACAAAGACCGGCATGCCGTGCGCCGCGAGTTGAATGGTGATGTTGCCCTCCGTGTCGGCGGCTTCGCCGGTCAGGTCGCCGAACGCGTCGCGCGCCCGGGCGCTGTGCCCAACCGGGATGACTGCCGACATCGCGGCACCGCCGGGCAGGAGCACCAGCAGCGCGCGACCGTCCGCGGTTCGCAGCAGGCGGTGCTGCCAGTCGGCGCCGGGCCATGGGTTCAGCGGCAGCGCGCTCGCGCCGTCGAGGCTGCGCGCGAGGTGCTGCCAGACTGCAAGCGCGGGTGTGGGCTGGCCGGCTTCATCGAGTAGCAGCCCGCCGGTGCGTGCGGTCAGCACGCGCTGCACGCCGTGGTCGAACACCCGCACGCGTAGGTCCGCCAGCCAGGCGGGTACGTGCTCGGCGGCGTCCAGCGACGCGATGCAACGGTGGCCTAGCGTTCCGAAGGTGTACGGCTCGCCATTCAGCAGCGCCGCGGCGTTGGCGCGAATCGACGCTTCGTCGCCGCCCAGCGGGCTCGCGAAGTCGGCCACGAGTGGCAGCAATGCGTTCACACGCGCGTCAAAGTCCTGCATGCCGGGCGCGACCACGAGGTTCAGCGTTTCGTGCGGGTTCAACAATACCGCCGGGTTCGCCAGACGGCGCAGCGCGTTGACCTGACCGGGCGACAGGGCGGTTTGCACGCGTGTGTCGGCGTCCAGCGCGCTTGCCCAGCGCGAGCGAAACGCGCGCAGGATGTCATCCGGCGCGGCGGCCAGCTCCACCGGGATCACCAGTTCGATCCACCCGGCGCCTTCCTTCTGAAGCATTTCGCGGGCGGCATCCAGTGCGCCGGGCGCGTCGGCGCCGCGCAGGTTCCATCCCGCGCCGCGGTGCGCGCCTAGCTGGTACGCCGGCACCCGGTCGCGGTGCGTCTGCACAAGATGCTGCAACTCGCTGAGCCACGGGCGCATGCCCGGCTCGCTGTACTGCAGCGCCGCGGGCCGCGGGCCTTCGGGGCTCAGCACCAGCAGCACGTTGCGTACGCCCTCAGGGATCGCCCCCAACGGCACAGCCGCCCACTCGGGCCTGACGCCAGCCAGCCGCCGAAACGCCGTCGGCGACTCCAGGCAGACCCCGGCTGTGCCGCTATCCTTGAGGACAATCAGCGGCACGTCGCGGGAGAGACGCAGCGTGCCGTCCGGCTCATGCAGTTGCAGGTGCAGGTTGAACCACCCAGCCGACTCAGCGGGCAGCGGCACGGCAATGCGAGCCGACTCACCGCTCAGTTCCCCCGCCGACTTTGCGATCTCTGTACCGCGCGTGTCCGCGACCGCAAGGCTCCACCGTGTTGCGCCGGACGGCAGCCCGTGCAGCAACAACGCCGGGTGCGTGCCGGGGGTGCAGATGTCCGACGGCAGAACGCTGACCCTCGGCTCTTCGCGCATGCGCAGCGCGTCGATACGCAGGGCGGCGGACGCGTCGCCGTTGCCCAGCACGACAACGCGCACGCGCAGCGACGCGGGCCGTGGCTCGGGCAACAAACCGTCAAGGCGCAAACTCCACGGGTGCCAGTCTCCCTTGCCGGTGACTTCAAAGCGCAGCGGCGGCAGCTCGTCGCACAACAGCTCGATTCGCGCCTGCGCGCCGACGCGTTGCAATGCCATCTCAAGCACATAGCTGCGGTCGCCCTGCAACGGGAACGGCCGCACCATTTCAAGCGCCATGTCGCCGCCCGCGGGTTCAAGCCGCGCGCAGCCGGCGCCCTCGTACGCCCCCGAGTATTCGATGTCGGCGCGCGCAAACGCCGAGTACCCAAGCGACGGGTCGTTCACACGCCGCCAATTCGCCAGACCGCGCTCGAACCCTTCATCCAGTGCGAGTTCCAGACGGCGCAACTCAATGTCGTCCAACAACACCTCGCCCGCACCGGCTACGTTGCTCACGACCAGCCGCAGGCGCACGCCCGCGACGCCGTCCGGCACCGCGGGCAGCATCAACCGGCCGCTGATCCACCCGCCGTCCGTGGCGGCATGGCGCTGGCCGGCAATGCGGTCCTTACCTTCGCCGACAAGAGGCGCGCTGCCTTCCGCAAGGCCAACGGGCCGTCCCCGTGCGTCCAGCGGCACCAGCTCAACCCATGCGACCTGCCAGGCCAGGCGGCGCGCCTGTTCGTGCGTCAGCGGCCATTGAAAGTTGCGCAACTTGATGCGGTAAGTCAGCTCGTACGACGAGCCGGGGTGCAGGCGGATCGGCACTTCGCCGCCCGGCCGGTACTCCACCGCGGCGGCCCGCAGGTCAAACCCGCGCTGCGCGTCGTACAGGCGGCCGCCGTTTTCTGGGTTCGTGCCGAGCGCCGGCTGCCAACCGCGCTCCACGCTGGTTTCGCGATGGCGAATCAGCGCGCCGAGCCACGCCAGCTTGGCGGCGCGCGCCCAGTTGGCGTCACGCAAGCGGATCAACTCGCCTAGCGCTTCCGGCGCCTGCTGGGCCAGCTCGTCGCCGGGCTTCCACTTGCGCAACGCCCCCTTGCCCGCCCACCCAGCCAGCCCGGCGCGCA
>CAZNBU010000427.1:0-3133 GCA_964571035.1 uncultured Planctomycetaceae bacterium
GCCCTGACCCCACTCCACCCCTCGTCTGTGCCTCCTGCCGTGTCGATGGCGGCGAGGAATGGCGCCACTTTGGCGGTAGGAAGTGAGCCGGCAGTGCGGTTGCGTGGTGAGATGACTGCGCGGGAAGGACGAGCCGGCGGTGAGGCTTTGGCGATCTCAGCCGTTCGTGGGGGCGGTGCGATCGTTTGATCCGGCGTGCTTGACGCGGTAGGCACGGTAGGAGCGGCCGCGGAAGCGGATCAGATGAGCACCATCGACGAGTCGGTCGAGCATGGCCATGGCCAACGGGCCATCCTGGATGTATTGCTCCCACGCATCCAGTTCCAGGTTCGTCACCAGGGCCGTCGAATGGCGGTGCAGACGAGTGTCAACCACCTTGTACAACAGGCTGGCGGCCTCGGGACTCATCTGCCGCTCAAGTCGGTCAAAGCCGAATTCGTCGATGATCAGGAAGGGGAACTTGGCGTAGTACCGCAGACGTGAAGACAGGCTCTGGTCGGCCATCGACGCGGTCAGATCATCAATCAGGGCCCCGCTGGTGGTGTAGCGGACGTGATGGCCCAGAACGCAGGCCTGTCGTCCGATGGCCTGGACGAGGTGGCTTTTGCCCAGGCCGCTCTGGCCCAGGAACAGCAGGTTCTCCTTGCCGCGGATGAACTGGCAGGTGGCCAGGGTCTGGATCTGGACGCGGTCGATGGTCCTGGCGTTGAACTGCCAGTCGAAGCTTTCGAGGGTGCCCGGATCGCGGAACCGGGCCTGTCGGATCCGCCAGGCGATGCTCCGCTGACGGCGCTGGTCGGCCTGCTGGCCCAGGAGCAGATCCAGGAAGTGCAGATGGTCAAGGCCTTGGCGCTGAGCACGGCTGATGGCCTGGTCGAACTCGTCGGGCAGAATCGGGATTCGCAGCACGTGCAGGTGTGCCAGGAGGCGATGGCGCAGTTGATTGGATTCCAGGGTGGGGTCAAGGCTGCTGTTCTTCTGCGGGCTTCTGGCCATCGCTGGTCTCCGAGGGAATCAACGTGCCGTAGAACCCGGTGGGTCGCGGTCGCACCGGTTCATCATTCATCAAGGGGATCAGTGCCTGACGCTGCTGGTGGGTGAGGGCATGGAAGTGCGGCTTGGGCCTGGCCTGGGCGGCCAGGATCCGTTCGATGGCTTTGCTGCTATAGGCTCCGTAACGCACCGCGTGCTGGAGGGCGGCCTCCAGGTCCTGCCGTTGATAGGTGGCCAGCAGGGCCAGCACCCGCAGACCCTGCTGGTAGGGATAGCGGCATGTCTGCACGAGGCCGTCGAAGAACCTGGACGCCAGTGGGCCCAGTTGCTCGAAGCGATCGCGCACCGCCTGCTGCTTCTGCTGCTGGATGTCGGCCGGCTGGTGCTCGGGCTTCTCCTGCTTCCTGCCCGTGACCGATGAGGGGAACAGCTCGTGGCGTGCCGCCTCGGTGAAGTCGGGGCCGTAGATGATCAACTCCTGTTCCGTGACCCGCAGGGCCAGGTTCCTGCCGATGTGTCGCCACGGCACGGAATACGCGTTGTTCCGGTAGTTGATGACTCCCTCGGAGTTGACCGGCCGATAGAGCACCACGGCGGTGTCGTACGGCTTGGCCGGCAAGGGCAGGAGGTATTCGCGTTCCCGCTGGTACCGGTCGACGGGTCGTTCACGCGTCTGGCCATGAACCCGCACGTCCGCCACTTCCGCCAGCCAGCACCGGGCCACCTCGTTGAGGTGGGCAAGTGATCGGAACTGGCGACCGTTGAGCAGGTTGTTTTCGACGTAGTGGAACGGCCGTTCGACCTTGCCTTTGGTCTGCGCCCGGCGGATGCGGCAGGCCCAGGGTCGGAAGCCGTAGTGGCTGGCAAAGCCCAGGAAGGTCGTGTTGTACACCGGCTCGCCGTCGTCATAGCCCGATACCACCGTCTTCATGTTGTCATAGAGGCATGTCGCGGCGACCCCGCCCAGGTACGTGAATGCCGCCACATGCCGGCGCAGAAGCGTCACCATGTCCTGCGATTCGGTGAAGCAGATGTATTGGCGCCGCGAGTAGGCCAGCACATAACTGAACAGGTGCACGCGGCGCCGGCCTTCCTGGGTGAAGTCCAGCTCGTAGGTGGACCAGTCCATCTGGGCCTGGGCGCCGGGCGCCGTCTCGAACCGCACCACCGGCCGCACGGTTGTGTCCGGCCGAAGACGCCGCAGCCTCTCCCGCACGATGGTGTAGCCGCCGCGGAAGCCCTGCTTCTTCAACTCCTCGTGCAGACGCACCGCCGTCAGCTGTGGATAACGCCCAAGCAGATCACGGATCGCCGGCTCGAAGGCGTCCAACTGGCTGGGGCGTGCCGCTGCCCCGGACTGGAGAGGATGCGATGGCTCTGATCTGGCCTGCTCATGCCCACGCAGCACCCGCTTGACGGTGTGGCGGCTCATCGCCAGGGCCGAGGCGATCGACCGCATCGACTGGCCGCCGTAGAACCGGCTGATCACCTCGTGACGACGCTGCTGGTTCATGCCGCCTCCAGGCCAAGGTCATTCATGAGCTTGCCGACGATCTGACACTCCTGCCCCAGGCGGAGCAGTTGCGGGCCCACCAGCTTGCGGTCCAGGACCGACAGCTCCGCCAGACCGCGGCTGCGCAGCCACGTCTCCAGGCGCCCCAGTTGTTCCAGGAGCATCGCCGATTGACGCCACATCCGGTTGCCTGCCGTGGACAGCCGCGGGTCGTACATCGCCGGCATCGCCTCCCGGCTCTGACCCAGCACTTCCCGCGGCTTGGACAGGATGTGCTCGACCTGACTGCGGTTGCCCGCCGACAGCACCAGGTCCACCACGCCACGAACTTCATCACTGGTCAGCAACTCCCGGTGCACCGCCGACACCACTTCCTGCTGGTTGCCCGCGGGCAACCGCACCAGTTCCCGGGCGGACCGTGGCGACAGCAACCCCAGCTTCAACTCATCACGCACGCCCTCGTCTCCCGGCGCGCCGGGACTCGATCAATGCCAGACGACGGCACACCCAGCTCTTGTGACGGCCCAGAAGATCTGCCACCTGAAGCTGCGACAGCCCATCCTCACGCACCAGGGCCTGTACGATCCAGGCTTCTTCCAGTTCCTGCGTGTGACGTCCCACCTGGTT
>CAZNBU010000427.1:3143-3379 GCA_964571035.1 uncultured Planctomycetaceae bacterium
ACTGTCGTCCGCCTCGATCCGCCGTGCGGCAAGATGGCCAAGCCCCAGAATCGCCGCCGCCGCGTACCGGGCAAAGCCGTCGATCAGCTCGATGCGATCCTCACGCCGGCACACCACGATCGGCGAGATCTGACCGTATTGACGCAGGGACCTGGCCATCGCCTGCTCCGATTCCGCCACCGCCAACCGATACCGGCGGTAACGCTGGCCGATCTCTTCCAGCCCAAGCATTCGAA
>CAZNBU010000428.1:0-3368 GCA_964571035.1 uncultured Planctomycetaceae bacterium
TTGAAGACCTTGGCCCCCTTGAGGTCGCTGAAGCGCGGATCGGTGAGGGATGCCTTGGCCGAAACGACTTCGACGCCGGGGATGTGCAGCGGCCATTTTTCGGGACGGTTGACGACGATCAGCGTGGTCACGCAGCGGTTGCTCCGAACGGAATGCGGCGGATTGAACTGCAGCCCCGCGGCGGACTAAGGGTTTCGGGTTCAAGGTTTCGGGTTTGGGGAAAAGCGTGGCTCCCAAGGTGGACCCAACACCCAAAACCATGCACCCAAAACCTCGTCGACAACAGGGGTTCGATCATTACTTCGGCTCGATCACCAACAGGTTCGCATCATAGGTCACGATGCCCAACAGGATAGCGGCGATCAGCCGGTCCATGTCGACTTCGTAGTACTGGGTGTTCCCGGCGGCTGGGTTGGGCAGCAGGGGGTCGGCGACCTTGACAGTTCGGGCCTCGCGGTTGTACCCGCACAGGACGACGAAGTGGCCAGAGGGGGTGCCGCGGATGTCGTCGTACTCGTCGATGTCGCCGCGCTCGCGGGAGGTCTGGTAGAGGTAGGTGGCGGACAGCCCCACCAGGATCGGCAGGTCGCGGTTGAGGAAGCGCCGGATCAGCGACCCGTTCAGTTCTTCGTAGCGCAGCCGCCCGCCAAGGTCCAAAAACTCGACATAGCGGCGTGTGGCGACCTGCAGCTTGCTGTCGTCGTGCTTGGCCTGCGCCTGACGCATCAGCTTGTCCTGCAGGTTGACCTTGCGTTCTTTGAACCAGGTGGGGTCGAAGACGTGCAGGTTGTAGGTGTAGATGGTGGCTTTGAACCCGCGGCGCAGGGCGTCGCAGGCCAGCATGACGGCCAAAGTGCCGCCGGTTTCAAGGTGCTCAACCTCAAGCGCAAGCTGCCGAAGCGGGATCTCCAACCCAAGGTAAGCATAAACCGCATCCAGGCAGGTGACCCCGCAGGAACGAATGTCCGGCTGGGCCGAGATCTCAAAAGCAAGGGAACGGGTCATGTTCCGGGGCCTCCGCTAAAGACCCTTACTCGGGTTGTTTCAACAATCCAGAGCTGCCCGGCGATAGATGACTTGGCGAGCGCGGCGACCAGCTGACGCATGCAGGCGAGTGTGGTTGCCTTGCGGTTGCTGCCGCGAATTCGGCAAACGGCGATTCCCGCGCTTTCGCCTGGCGGGAAGTGCGCCGGGTTTGCGAAGTCCAGGTCGAGGGTAACGAGGATGCGGCCCTCGGCGCAGCAGGCGGCAAACACTTGTTGGTCTGTCGAAGAAGTCATCCGTTGCAGCACAACCGTGGAGACATCGTGGCCTGCCGCTGCAAGGAGTTCGACGGCGGTCTGGCGCAGGTTCTCGTCGAGCTTGATCCTCAACCCGACGACCCTGACAGCACGTCAACCAGTGATCCACGAGCGAGTCTGGCGCCGAAGGCGAGGCACGCCGCGATGTCGTCCTTCGTGATACTGGGGAACTCCTTCAGCAGTTCTTCGGCCGTCTCGCCATCAGCAAGCGCGTCGAGGACCACCGACACCATGATTCGATGGCCGCGGATGCACGGCTTGCCGTGGCAGATCGCCGGGTCGATCGAGATTCGTTTCAACAGGTCGGTGTCGTCCATCGCGCTATTGTACGCCCTTCGGTCATCCGCTCACAGGTAGTGAAAGCCCCGGCGTTGCGGCCGGGGCTCCCTGACTTTCTAGATGTCGAAGTATAGCTCGAACTCGTGCGGGTGGGGGCGCAGGCGCATGGCTTGCACCTCGTTCTTCATCTTGTAGCTGATCCACTCCTCGATGATGTCCTTGCTGAACACGTCGCCCTTCAGCAGGAACGCATGATCCGTCTCCAGCGCGCGCAGCGACTCCTCGAGACTGCCCGGCGCCTGCGGGATCTCCTTCATCTGCTCCGGCGGCAGGTCGTAGAGGTCCTTGTCCATCGGCTTGCCTGGGTCGATCTTGTTCAGGATGCCGTCCAGCGCGGCCATCGTGATCGCCGCGAACGTCAGGTACGGGTTGCTGCTCGGGTCCGGGCAGCGGTACTCAAACCGCTTAGCCGCCACGTCGTCCTTGGTGATCGGGATGCGCACGCATGCAGAGCGGTTGCGCGAGCTGTACGCCAGGTTCACCGGCGCCTCAAACCCCGGCACAAGCCGGTGATAACTGTTCGTCGTCGGGTTGGTGATCGCGCACAGCGCCGGCGCGTGCTTGAGGATGCCGCCGATGCCGTAGATCGCCGTCTGGCTGAGCCCCGCGTACCCGTCGCCGGCGTACTGGTTCTTGCCGCCCTTCCAGATGCTGGAGTGGCAGTGCATGCCGCTGCCGTTGTCGCCGTACAGCGGCTTGGGCATGAAGGTGGCTGCTTTGCCGTGCTTGCGGGCGACGTTCTTGACGACGTACTTGTACATCATCAGCTGGTCAGCCATGCGGGTCAGTGTGTTGAAGCGGATGCTCAGCTCGCACTGGCCGCCGCTGGCGACTTCGTGGTGGTGCAGTTCCGGCTCGCACCCGAGGTGGCCGAGCATCAGCAGCATTTCGGTGCGGATGTCGTGCAGGCTGTCCATGGGCGGGACGGGGAAGTAGCCCTGCTTGGTGCGCGGCTTGTAGGCGAGGTTGCCGCCTTGCTCCTCGCGGTCGGTGTTCCACGAGCCTTCGACGCTGTCCACCTCGTAGTAGCCCATGTTGGTGGTCTGCTTGAAGCGCACGTCGTCGAACACGAAGAACTCGGCTTCCGGCCCGAAGTAGATGGTGTCGCCGATGCCCGTGCTCTTGAGGTACTGCTCCGCCCGCAAAGCCACCTGGCGGGGGCAGCGCGCGTAGGCGGTGCGCTCGATGGGATCGACGATGTTGCCGATCAGCACGAGCGTCTTTTCCTTCATGAACGGGTCCATGAAGGTGGTGGCTGCGTCGGGGATGACGAGCATGTCCGACTCGTTGATGGTCTTCCACCCGCGCAGGCTGCTGCCGTCAAAGGGCAGGCCGTCTTCGAACAGTTCGGGTTCGAGCTTGCGGATCGGGAACGAGTAGTGCTGCCACAGTCCTGGCAAGTCCATAAAGCGGATGTCGAGCATGGTGCATCCGCGGTCCTTGGCGAACGCGAGGACATCCTCAACGCTGGCCCCTTCGGGGTGAAGCTTGACGTCGGTCATGGGTCGGTCTCCGGCAGCGCGAAACCAAAAAAAGCTGCGGCCCGCCACCCGGCGGGTCGACAACTCGGCTTTTGTATCGGGTGGTTTCCTGCTTCCCGCTACGGGGGCGTCAGCATAGCAGAGGATTGGGTTGGATCAAGTGGAAACCGCTAGGAATGCGCATTCCACGGGTTTTCCACGAGCCAAGTGGCGATTGCATATGCGGTTGTGGAGTTGGCAACAAAAT
>CAZNBU010000429.1:0-3334 GCA_964571035.1 uncultured Planctomycetaceae bacterium
GCTGGTGCAGTGGCTGGGCTGGCGCACCGCCTTCGTCGTACCCGGTCTGGTCGCGCTGCCGCTCAATATCAGCGGGCGTGGTGTTCGGGTCGAGGTTCTTGTCGTACGGGTCGCCCGGCGCCAGCGCCACAATCAAGAAGGAGAGGATGCTCACCACAAACAGGGTGAACGCCATCTGGATCATGCGCCGCAAAATGTAGGAGAGCATGCTTCGTTCCTAGCGCTTCCGGTCTTCCTCGGTGAAGTCGGGGCGTTCTTCCAGCCGCTTCAACTCGTCGACAAAGAACTTCAGGGGTTGCTTCGCCGACGTGATGTACTCGTGGTTCACCGGCCGGTTTTCGTAAATCGGGTTGCCCTGCTTATCCGTACCGACTTCCTTGCGCCAGACGATTCTTCGGTCCATCACGGCAGTCGAGTAAGGCGAAAACAGGAAGACGTACGCCACATCGTCGGCGATGTAGTTGTAGATCTGGTGGCTCAGCTTCGCCTGCTGCTCGGGATCGTACTCCTTCAGGATCTGCTCCATCAGCCGGTCCGCTTCTTCATTCTTGAACCCGCCGAAGTTCAGGCCGCGCGGCGGCGTGTACGCCGAGTGGAAAAGCTGGCGCTTGTCAAAGCTGAGCCCGCCGGACCACCCCAGCACCACCACGTCAAAATTGCCCGGGAACACGTACTGGCCGATGAACACGTTCCACTCGTACTGCTCGTACTCAATCCGCACGCCCAGCTTCTGCCAGTTCTGCCGCGCCAGCAGCGCAATGTCGTTGCGTGTGCCCTGGCCTGAGGAGTTCACCAGCCTGATGCGGAACGGCTTGCCGTCCTTGATCAGCGTGCCGCTGGAATCCTTCTCGAATCCCTCTTCCTTCAGCAGCGCTTCGGCTTCCTTGATGTCGTAGGGGATGAACTCAAGCTTCTCGGTCTGGCCGGCTTTCTCGCCGGTGCGCCACTTGTACTCAAGCTGGTAATCGCGGTTGTACCACGGAAGGACCGGGTAGGCCGGGCCGCTGATGCGCTGGCCCTGCTCGTAAATCACGTACTTCATGATGTCGCTGACGTTGATCGCCATCGCGAGCGCGAGGCGCACCTTCTTGCTTGCCAGCGGGCCGGTGCGGCAGTTGAACCCGAGGTACTCGTACTGCGTCGTTTCGCGCTTCAGGACGTAGTACTTGTCCTCCATCTGCGAATAGCGCTCAACCTGGAAGTCGCGCGCCTCGTAGATGTCCATGTCGCCTCCGATGAAGGCAATCTCCGCTGTTTCGCGCCCAAGCGCCGGGTCAAACACGCGATAGTCGACGAACTGGTATTCCGGTTTGCGCTCCCAATGAAACTCGTTGCGGCGCAGCGTGACCACTTCGCTGATCTTCCACAATGGGCGCGCGTCGCCGTTCAACGGCTGCAGCACCATTGAGCCGGTTGCCGCCGGCTTGTGGCGGAAATCGCGCTCGGACGCGGGAAGAATCCGCATCACGTTGTAGTCCTCATCGGCAATGCCCAGGTCTTCCGGGCCGCGTCCCTTGCGGATGGCTTCTTCCTTCCAGGCGGTGAGGTTCCACTGGTGGTACGGAATCACCGCGCCGGTGAGATTCATCAGCGCCGGGGAGTACAGCTTGCTGTACTCGACCTCGATCAGCAGCGGATCGGACTTCGGTACACGCACCTCGGCGATGTCCTGCCAGCTTGAAAGACGAGGGCTGCCGAAGTCGGGATTGCGCAGGTAGTCGTAGGTCAGCTTTGCGTCGCGGGCCGTGAACTGCGGACCGCGCCCCCACCAAGGGCCTTCCGGCCCGTCGCCAAAGCGGTGCTCGTACAGCTTCGCGGTAAGCACGGCCTTGTCGCCCGCGCCGTGGCGCTGGCGCACTTGCTCAATGGCGGCGGTTTCGCTGTCGGCGACGACCGTGCCGGCTTCTTCGCCGTTGAGGGTCACCTGCCAGGTCTTGTCGGGATCGGAAAAGAACGGGCCGTCGGTCCACCAGATATCCGGGCGAACTTTCATCTCGACGATCGGCCGGTGGTCAACGTCGCGGAACTCCTTGACGCCCTTCTTCACTCTTTCAAGCGCTTCGTCCGTCAGGTCCGCCTCGGTCGCTGCGCCTAACAAGCTGAATTGTTTGCGGCCGTCCTTGCCGTACCACTCCTCGCCGAACGCTGAGTTGATTGCGCTCGTGATCGACTCCTGCTTCACCTCGGCGCGCACGATAAATGTAACCATCGCCGGCGGCGTGTACTCCAGGACCTTCTGTCCTTCGGACGGGTCACCGGAGACCACGTCACCGGTCGCTACATCGACTCGCACAGGGGCAGTGCCCGCGTCGGTCTTGTGCTCGACGTTCAGACTGCCGCCGTAGCGCTTCTTCAGCACGGCAATGAACTGCTGCTCGGTCATCCCGCGCGGCACCGGCGCTGTTATGCGGTCGTGGATTGCCGCGTAAGACGACATTTTCGGCACGACGTTGAAGTCCTTGTCGGCGTCTAGCAGACCGTCAAAAATGTACTCGTAAATGCGGCTGTCGGTCGTGGTGGTGGACGACCAGGGGTTCATGTCCTTGGGGTCGCCGCTCATGTAGAAGATGATGCGGTTCTGGCGCGCCTCGTTGTCCGAGATCGAATCAACGCCCGGCACCCAGAAAAAGCTCTGCGCGAGAAACGCAAACAGCAGGATCGGGATGATCACCAGCGCGCGTTTGATCCACATGGTCGACTTCCTCTGGCGGGTTCCGCCCCCGTTTGCTTCCCTGTGCCAACATATCAGCCGGTCAGCGCGGTCAAGTCCTTGTCCGTGCCGGTGCCCAACGGCGGATGGTACAGGGGTTTATGGCTGATCCACGACGTATTCAACGAATTCAGAGCCGCATAAGGCAAGACATTGCCCAGCTGTTTCTTACGGAACTCAAAGATCCGCGCATCAAGGGGTTGATCTCGATCACTCGGGTCGAGGTCAGCAAAGACCTTACCCACGCCCGCGTCTACTGGTCGATGCTAGGAAGCGCCTCGCAACAACGCAGCGCCGAGCGCTTTATCGAAGGCGCCACAGGCTACATCCAGGCCCAGGTCGCCAAGGGCCTTGAGATCCGCACCGCACCGGAACTGACCTTCCGCTACGACGACTCAATTGCAAAGGGTGCCGAGGTGTCTAAGCTCATAGATGAAGCCGTTCAAGCCGATGAGCGCGGCGACGACGAGTAACCATGACACGCTACTCCATAAGGTCAGCCCCTGAAGGCGGCATGCGCCCTTTGCTGGAAAAGCTTGAGCGCTACCTGCAGCGCAAGTCACAGAAGCTGACTTCGCAGCGGCGGACGCTGCTGGAAAAAATCGTCGCCATGGACAAGACCCA
>CAZNBU010000430.1:0-3333 GCA_964571035.1 uncultured Planctomycetaceae bacterium
CATGTTCATCGGCAACCCGTTCGAACCAACTACACACAATCCGAAACTGCTCTAAATGCCCAGCACGGCGCGCGCGTTGGCTGTCGTGCGTGCGAAGACTTCTTCGGGTGTGATGCCCCAGATTTCGGCTAACTTTTCCGCGGTGTGGCGCACGAACCCCGGCTCGTTGCGCTTGCCGCGTTGCGGTTGCGGCGCGAGAAACGGGGCGTCGGTTTCGACCACGGCGTCGTCGGGCGTGATGGCGGCTGCGGCAGCCCGGATCACGTCGCACGACTTGTTCTTGAACGTGATCTGGCCGGCGAAGCTGATCTTGAACCCCAGCTCTTTCCACCCCAGCGCTTCGTCCGGCCCGTCGGAGAAGCAGTGCGCGAACCCCTTCCACCCGCGCGGGTGCACTTTGCGGATGATGCGCTCGCAGATACCGAACGCGTCGCGCGAGTGGATGCACACCGGCATGTCCATTTCGCCGGCTAACTCGAGTTGCTGCTCAAAGGCGCGCTCCTGGTCGGGCATCGGCGAGGGCGACTTCACGGTGTCGATCCCCATCTCGCCGAACAGCACGACTTCGGGCTGTGCGAGCAGCTCACGGAATTCGCGCGCGACCTCGGGCGTGAAATGCATCGCGTCGTACGGGTGGCACCCCACGCTGGCGTGGATGCGGTTGGGATATTTGCGCGCCAGCGCCAAAGCCTCGCGCCCGCCCTGCGGCAGCATGCCGATGCATACCATCTGCGACACGCCGGCTTCGGAAGCACGCGCCAGCATCGCGTCAAAGTCGTCGCGGTAGTCGTCAAAGTTGATGTGGCAGTGCGTGTCGATCAACATCGCGTTCAAGTTTGGCTTTCGCACGCGCTGCAACCAGTAGCCGAGAAGCATTTGTCCACGAAGGACACGAAGAGCACGAAGTACTGCAACTGCTTTAGCCACAAAAACACGGAAGCACAAAACGAATGACTGCCTGCTGCTCTTGTGCTGTCGTGGCCTGGGTAGTTGCCCTTCTTGGTGCCCTTCGTGTCCTTAGTGGAAAATGCAGTTGCTGTTCATTGGTTGTCGTTCAACAGCTTCCGGGCGCGCTCTTGCCATACACTGAACTCGAACGCGGCGTCTGCCGGCGCGGTTGCTTCCGGCCCCAGCAGATGCTTTTGCAGGCGGTCGCGGGCCTTCTTGGCGAACTCTGGGTCGTCCTTGTCGTCGGCCCAGGCGAACTCCCACTCCGCAAAATAGAGCTGGTTCTCGGGCCAATCCGGCGCGATCTCCACCGCTGCTTCGAGTTGCTTGCGCGCGTTGCGCAGGCTGCCGATGCTGGTGGGCGGGCCCGGCGCGCGCAGCAGCAGCACGCCGTACACGCGCTGCGGGCCGCCGTGTGCGATCTCGGCTTTCTCGTCGATCAGCCCGGTCATGCGCGACTCGATCTTCTTCACCGCGTCCAGGCCGTAGCTGTTGTCCAGCTCGCCCAGCAGGCCAGCCAGCACGCCGTGGTAGAAGCGTGCCTCCACGCCGTTGGGCTGCAACTCCAGCGCGGTGTTGGCGATCGCGATGCCGTCGCGCACGTGCTTTTCGCGCACGTCTTCTTCACGGCTGTACTCGCCGACCCAGGCGCAGACGCGCGCGGCTTGCCATAGCGTGTCGTAGTCGCCCGCGTAGAGCTTCAACGCCTCGGCGAACTTCGCGGCACTCTGCTCGGCGTTCTTGACCGAGCGCGGGTCGCGCTCGAACGCGTCGCGCGCTTCCAGCACAAGCTGCTCGTAGCGTTCGCTGCGCTCGCCGCCGTTGTTCAGCGTGCCGGTCGGGACATGGTTGCATGCGATCACCGCGCCCAGCACGACAAACACGCTCATGCCGATCCATTTCGCCTGGTTCACTCTGCCGCCCATTTCTCCTGCGCTTTCTTCAGGCGCGCCTCGTCCGGTTTGCGGAACACCGGCGACTGGATCAGCTCGCCGACCTTCTTGCCCTTGTCGGTCTGGTCCAGCCCCGTCAGCGCCTTCACCAGCGCGTCGCGCACGCCTTCCAGCCGCTTGTCCACCTCGACCACCAGGTCCTGCGGCAGCACTTCGCTCTGCATCCCCTGCTTGAGGGTCTTCAGATCAGGCTCCTTCTGCATGGCTTCCAGTGTGATGCGGTCCACCAGCACGAAGTCGGGCGCGTCCTTCTCTTTGTCAATGATCGCGTACCCCGCGTCGAACAGGTTGTCCTGCTGCACCCATTGGACAGGCTCAGCGCCTTCGGGCGCGGGCAGCACCACCTTGTTCAACCAGTCCGTGTCCGCGGTCAGCGTGGTCGCAACGCGCTTGCCACCCGGGTACTTCTCCGCCTTGGTCAGCCCGACCAGCGTGTACTGCTCGCCGTCGTTGTTGCCGCGCTTGGCTTCCGCCAACGCCGTCAATTTCAGGTCATCCTTGTGCGCCAGGTAGAACGGCGGCGACACAATCGCGACACCCACGGGCTTGCCGTCATCCTTGAACAGTTTCAGCGCGTCACCCGGCGCGTTGCGCACACCGCGCCGCTTGAACGTCACCTTGGGCTCGGTGATCGTCTCGCCAAGGTAAGACGCCAGTTTGTCGATTGCGTCGCCGGCTTGCTCATCGTTGGCGTACTTTTCGCCAAGCTTGTAGACGGCGAGGCCCAACTCCTTGGGCTTGTCCTGCGCGACCGTCGTCATCGGTATGATCGCCGCGAACAAGATTGAGAGGCCGGAGGCCAGAGGCCAGAGGCTGGAGAAACGGCGCACGAAACCGAACGCCGTTCCCTGACCTCTAGCCTCTAGCCTCCGACCTCTGCCGTTCATGCTCGTCCTAACGCCTAAACCCGCCGCCCTCTTTCATTGAACCACGCCAGCACCGCCGGCACGACTACAACGCTTGCCAGAATACTGGCAATGCTGCCGACAATCAGCACCACGCCCAGCGAGATAATCCCCCGATGGCTTGCGGTCGCCAGCGCGCCGAACCCGAACATCGTGGTCAACCCGCACAGCAGGCAGGCGATGCGCGTCTGGCGCAGCGTGCGCTTGGGGTCGCCGTGGCGCTGCGCGTGCACCAGGTAGACGCCCGCGTCCACGGTGGTGCCGATCAGGATCGGCACGCCGAAGAAGTTCGCGAAGTTGAACGAGAGATCCGTCAGTGTCATCACCCCAAGCAGCACCGAAAGGCTGGCAAACAGCGGGAACAGCGCGACCACCAGCGCCAGCGGACGCCGCAAATCCAGCAGCAGCAGCCCGACGATGGCGATCAGCGCGTACAGCACGCTGGTGGCGAACCCGGCTGCGATCAGTGTGCCGCTTTCATGAATCTGGATCGTCACGCCCGTGGCTTCGGGGTCGATGGCCAGGAT
>CAZNBU010000431.1:0-3325 GCA_964571035.1 uncultured Planctomycetaceae bacterium
CCCAAAGATGTGGACGCGCTGGCGCACATCAGCGAAGAGATCGGCGTGGATGCGCCGATGATCCGGCTGATCAGCGAGACCAACAAAGGCCAGCTTGAGCGCTTCTACGAAACGATTGAGCGCGAGCTTTGGGTGCTCAAGGACAAGACGCTCGCGATCTGGGGCCTGGCATTCAAGCCCAACACCGACGACCTGCGCGAAGCACCCGCGCTGCGGCTGATCGACCTGCTGAAGAAGGCAGGCGCGAAGCTGCGCGTGCATGATCCCGTCGCGATGCCCAACACGCGCAAGGAATACCCGGATCTGCACTACGCCAACGACCCCATCGACGCGTGCAGCGGCGCCGACGCGCTGATCGTCTGCACCGAATGGCCGCAGTACAAACAGGCGGACCTTGCCAAGGTCAAGGCTTCGTTGCGGGTGCCGATCATTTTCGACGGCCGCAACTGCGTAGACCGCAAGCGCGTCGGCGAGCTTGGCATGACGCTGTTCGGCATCGGCAAGAAACCAGTGAAACAACAGGACTAAGGCCGACGTTCGGTATTCGAAGTTCGTGATTGGCGGTATGTTGGGGCAGGACCGTGGTTGCAACACTCAAATATGCTCGTACTCGGAATCGAAACCAGTTGTGACGACACCGCAGCCGCCATCGTTGAGGATGGGTGGAAGATCCGCGGCGGCGCGCGTTCCAGCCAGGAGAAAATTCACGCGCGCTACGGCGGTATCGTGCCGGAAGCGGCTTCGCGTGTTCACCTGCAAACGCTGCTGCCGCTGGTGGACAAGGTCTGCAAGCAGGCCGAAGTTGAGCTGCGCGAAGTTGACGCCATCGCCGTCACCAACCAGCCGGGCCTCGTCGGCAGCCTTCACGTCGGCCTGAGCGCCGCCAAGGGCCTCGCGTGGGCGCTGGGCAAACCGCTGGTCACCGTGGATCACATTGAAGCGCACATCTACGCCGCGCACATGGTGGAAGATGAGCCGGATTACCCGCACGTCAGCGTCGTCGTCAGCGGCGGTCACACGGACATCTTTTTCAGCGTAGGCCCGACCGATCACCGCCTGATCACGCGCACGCTGGATGACGCCGCGGGCGAATGCTTCGACAAGGTCGCTGCGCTGCTGGGCATCGGCTACCCCGGCGGCCCCGCGGTGCAGATGACCAGCCTGGGCGGCGACCGCGAAGCCGTGCGCTTCCCGCGCGGCGACGGCGGCCCTGAGGGGCTGCAGATCAGCTTCAGCGGCCTCAAGACCGCGGTGCTGAACGACCTGCGCAAGCGCGGGTTTGTCGTAGAGGCTGCGCGCAACGCCGGGCGTTTGATTGCCGCGCGGGCGCCCGACGTGCCGGTGCCGAAGTCGGAAACGCGCACACTTTCGGTGCGGCTGCCGCTGGCGGACATTTCCGCAAGCTTCCAGGAAGCCGCAGTGGACATCCTGATTCGCGCCACGCTTGCTTCAACGCGGAAGGCGCGCTGCAAGAGTGTCGTGCTGGCCGGCGGTGTCGCCGCCAACAAGCGTCTGCGCGAAAAGCTGGCGGCGGCCTGCAAGGCGCAACGCAACACGCGCTTTGCAGCCGCGCCGATGAACCTGTGCACGGACAACGCCGAGATGATTGCCGGGCTGGGGTTCCACCGGTTGCTGGCAGGCAAGGTCGCGGGGCTGGACGCCGACGTTCTGCCCAACAAGGACGAAAAGCGCGTCCGCGCCGATGCAAAGTGAAGGCCCCGTTTCGCAAGGATGCGCAGGGCCGCTCGTGCACGGATTGAACTCGTGGCAGTGATTCAACGCTACAACCCGGACCACCGCCCGACCGCGACACTGGCGCTCGCGGGCGCGAACGTGTTGATCGCGATTGCCGACCTTCTCAGTGGCGGCGTCCTTGAGCGCATGGGGTGGGCTCGCGGAATCGACATCCAGTACGGCGACTACTGGCGGCTGTTCACGAGCGCCTGGGTCCACGGCAGCATCCTGCACATCGCGTTCAACGCCTATGGCATCTACGTGCTCGGTACCATCATGGAACGTCTGCACGGGTGGAAGCCGCTTGTCGTGGTGTACTTCGCGGCGCTGTTCGGTGGGTCGGCACTCGGCGCGGTCTTCTACGACCCGGAAATCCCGGTGCTTGGCGCATCCGGTGCAGCTTACGGCCTGTTCGGCGCGGTCATCGGTTTCTTCTACGTTCGCACGGGCAGCATCCGCGGCATCTTGCAGGTGCCGATGGGACGCATGCTGTTGATCTGGCTGGGGTTCGGGATTTTCATGAGCCTCCGCCCGGGCATCAGCCTGCTCGGGCACGCCGGCGGATTCGTGCCCGGGTTGATGCTCGGGATGTTCTTCGAGCATCGCTATCTGCGCACGCTCGACATCTACCACAAGCTCGGCGCTGGGTTGATCGCCTTGGTCATCGTCGGGTTGAGCGTATTCGCCTGCGTACCGTTCACACGGGCAAGCTGGTACGGCGCGCAGGCGTTGCGTGCATACGAGAACGGCGCCCTGACACGCGGCGACGAGCTGCTCGACCAGGCGGAAGATCGCAACGTGCGCGACGACGGAACCCACAAGCTGCTCACGCACCTGAAATCATGGCGCGTGGGCAACACTCTGAACCCGCGCGAGTACGACACTGAAGTCCTGCGCCTTCCGCTTACGCACGCGCGCCCAATCGAGATCGACGGCAGGACAATCGACATGCCGTTCACGTACCTGAAGGACCTGTCCACGCCGAGCAACCCGGAGCCGCTTGAAACTGCGCCAGAGCAACCCTAGAACCTTCTCGGGGTGAGCATGGCCAGCAATCTCGAGGCCTTTGAAGAAGCCCGGCGCTACATCGCGGGCGGCGTCAACAGCCCCGTGCGCGCGTTTCGCGCGGTCGGCGACACCCCGCTGTTCTTTGCATCCGGGTACGGCTCCAAGGTTACGGACATTGAGGGCCGCGACTACGTCGACTACGTCGGGTCATGGGGCCCGCACATTCTGGGCCACGCGCCCGAATCCGTGGTCACCGCCATCACCCGCGCAGCCAAAGCCAGCACCAGCTTCGGCGCGCCCACGGTCAGCGAGACCGCGCTCGCGCGGCTGATCTGCGAGGCGCTGCCCGGTTGCGACCGCGTGCGCCTGACCAACAGCGGCACCGAAGCGACCATGAGCGCCCTGCGCGTCGCGCGCGGCGTCACCGGCCGCAACATGATCGTCAAGTTCGCCGGGTGCTATCACGGCCACGTGGACAGCCTGCTGGTCGGCGCGGGCAGCGGCGCGCTGACCCTCGGCAACCCCGACAGCGCGGGCGTGTCCCCCACCGTCGCCGCCGAAACCATCGTGCTGCCGTTCAACG
>CAZNBU010000432.1:0-3324 GCA_964571035.1 uncultured Planctomycetaceae bacterium
CCCCCGGCTGCTCGCGCCCGTCCAGCAGGTTGAATTCCCACAGCCCCTTTTCGAACAGCAGGTGCGGGCCCTTGCCCTTGGCCTTCATCTCGCGCCACTCGGCGGGCAGGCGGAAGCAGTCCAGCCGCTCGCCGTTCATCGCCGACTGCAAGACACGAAAGTTCATGCCGCGCGCGTACAGCCAGGCGCCGACTTCGCTCAGCGTGTACTCCAGCTTCGTGACCATCTTGCCGAGCGCGTGGCTGACCTTGCGCGGCTTCAGCTCTTTCTTGACGAGCAGGGTTTGCACGGCGGCCGCGTCGCGCGCGCGGGCCAGCTCGCCGCCCAAGTCGAGCAGCGGGTCAAGCAGCGACTTTTCGGAAGGCGTGAGGTGCAGGAACACGAACCCGGAAAGCTCGGTCAGGTCGGCGTCTTCAAACAGGCGCTCCACCAGGTCGGCGGCTTTGATGGGGTTTTCCGCCATCTCAGCCACCAGCTCGGTGCGGCCCTCGTCAAACCCAGCCGGAACCTTGGGCAACTGCGGGCGCTTGTCGTCAGCAAACGCCAGCACGGAAAGGACGATCAGCAGCAACGGAGAGAGGTATCGCATGTCAACAGTGTATCGGCGCCGGCGCCGGCGCGCGCCCCAGTTTGCGTTTATGCAAGGCAGGCATTTCGCGCCGCTATCGGTTCGCGTTGAAGACCTTCGGCTCGAAGTACGGTTCCACGGCCGCCACCTTGGGCGTGCCTTCCTTCTGTTCGTAGTCGTATATCTGCACGGTCCAGCGCCCCGCTTCCGGCGCTTCGCCTTTGAACGCTAACGACAGCCCGTGCGGCCCGCGCGCTTCGCCTTCTGCAAACTCGAACCGGCCCAGGATCAGGAACTTGGTAAGCCCCATGCCGCCATCGACGACGGCTTTGTTGACCCGCCACGGCGCAAGGGGCTCAGGCTTCTCCCACTTGAACCAGATGACGGCTTCGTCCATGTCCACTTGCGGATTCACGCCTAACTGGCGTTTGAGTGTCGTCTCGACGCCCGACACTCACTCTCATCACACTCACCCAGCCGGCGTGATGTAGTAGATCAGCGGCGCGATCTCCGCGGCTTCAGCTTGCTCCGGCTTATCTTCCGGCCCGGAAACCTGCGCCACCTGCAACGGCTGTTCCTGCAACCGCCCGGCGCTGTCAAACCCGCCGCCGATGCGGCAGGCTGTGAGGGCAATCGCGCACGCCGCCAGAAGGATCAAACAATGAAGCGGCTTCATCAGAACCTCCGCCCATAGGATACAAAGAACCCCAGCCCTTCAACCAATTGGGTGCCGTTCACTTGCCGGTACAGGGGCACGCGGGCCTCAATCCAGAACATGTCCCACGGGCGCGGGTGCCACGCGACCCAGGGTTTGATCACCACCTCGCGCATCCCGGTGTCGTGCACGCGCTTGCCGTTGTCCACGTCGGGGGTGCGCGCGTGGTAGATCAACCCGAACCCGATAAACATGGTATTGCCGGGGTACGGCTTTTCCTGGATCACCCGCAGCTTGAACGTGAACTCGTGGCTGAACTCGTCGCCGAAATCGTACCCGCTGCCGCCCACGCCCACGCTGTTGATCCGCACGCGCAGCGCGCTGCCAAGGTCAAGCCGCCCGCCGTACCACAGCTTGCCGATGCCTATTGCAGCCAGGTGCGCTGCGGTGACCGAACATCCACCCCGCCCCGGCTGGTAGGGGCGCGGGACGGTAATGCCGTCGCGCTCAAGGCCGCTGGAGCCGGTGGGGAACTCAACGCCGCCGGAAAGGCTGAGCGAGATCGAGCGTTCACTGGCATCGCCCGGCACCCACCACAGGTAGCGCGCGCGGGCGAATACCCCGATGTCGCCAAGGCCGAAGATCTGGTCGCCGACCACGCCGTGCTTGCTGCGCACGCGGAAGTCGCGGTACACCACGGGCACAAAGGCCGACAGCGTGAAGTCGCCGGGAATCTCGCGCGGCACGCCGTAGTTCAAGCCGGCTGTGAAGCGGTGGACGAGGTCGTACTCGCTATCAGGGTTGGAAGCGCGCCTGTCGCCACGCATGCGGTAGAAGCTAAGCCCATGGTCGGAGCCAAACCAAGGCTGCACCCCGCCCCCAAACAAGGGCTCCAGCCCCAAGACCTCAAGCCCATACTCCTCAGCGGCAAGGGGCGAGCAAACCAGAAAGGCCATACAGGCCAGCAGCGGAACACATCACCCCGGCAGGGCACGAAGGCAGGAACGCAAATTCAAACCGTCTCTCCAACAAAGTCCGCACCACCCAAGCAGCGTAGCGAACCAACTCGGCATCCGCACCACAGTTTCGCAGCGCTTACCGGAACGCAAGCAACCCACGTCAGGCCGGCATGCAAATGCCGGCCCTTCTCCGGGGCGCCATTTCCTTTGACCCAACGCAGCCGTCGCCACTATCTTGCAGCCAAAGGGATCAACCATGAAACGACTCTCGCTTGCCTTGTTCGTCCTGCTGATGGCGGCGGCAATGTTCGCGGTGACCGCGCAGGACGCGGACAAGCCGCACGTACCCGACTACGGCAAGGCGCTTCAGCGGAACGACCAAATCGTGGAGATCAACTTTTTGGCCCGCGACGGAAAGCCTGTAGTGCTTGACGGAAACGCCGGCTACGCCCATGCCTACATTCGCCGAATGGATACGGAGCATTGCTGGTCTCCTGAGTTCGCGCTAGATCGGGAGCGAGCGCGCGTCGGAGATGGCGTAGGCGGTTTGCCAAGGTTTGAACGCGGAGAGTACGAACTCCACGCATGGGTGGGGTTCTATGGTCTTGTCAGAGCTCGCTTCACAGTGGGCGAGAAGCCCTACAGGGTGAACCTCGTCGTGCCACACGATCGCAAGGTCGTAAAAATTCGCTTCATGGATGACAACGGCGATCCATTGGAGATGGTCCGAACACCGCCAAAGTTCGAGCAGAAAGGGCAAAGGGGTGCAGTCAGGGACTTGTCCATGCCAGAGCCCGTACTTCGGCTGCCACCGGAACGGGAACAGGGTCGCGGCGGAATGGGCGGATTTGCTCACCGCCGCGCGCGAATCTACTACCAAACTGCCGACGGATGGTTCTACGCCACAGTCTTCAGTGGCGAGGGTGCGAAGCTGATCATACCCCTCGGCAAGGAGTACTTTGGGAAGGACTCGGTGGAGATCGATTCACCGTTCGGGAAGGATGAACACGAAGTACAGGTAACGCCAACTGATGCGTGGCGAAACATCGACCGAACCGAGTTTTCGGTCCACAACAAGGATGACCCTGGGCTGAAGAAGCGAAACGAGATTGTTCGCCCAAACCCGGCGGACTGGAGGCCCA
>CAZNBU010000433.1:0-3319 GCA_964571035.1 uncultured Planctomycetaceae bacterium
AAACCGACCTGCGGATCGTGCTGAACACGCGCCGCCCGCGCGTGCGCTTTCAGGTCACTGACAAGTACTCGTTCGCGCCGATCACCGAGCTGAGTTTCAAAGTCGTCGGCATCCACCCGCACGGCAAGCAGAAGGGCCGCAACATGCCCGCCGAGGTCGTTACCCTGCAAGCCGCCGACGGCCGCTACACGCTTGAGTGGGAAGTCGAGATCCGCAACGTGACGCTGGAGAAGCTGGGGTATTTTCCAAGGCTGTTCAACAACCCGGTGAAGACGGCGGAGCAGGGCGGCGAGATCGCCGTGAAGCTCTCGCCCGGCCGCAACCTCGAAGTCACGCCGCGCGACTACACCGCGGTCGAAGACAGCAACCGCTGGTTCAAGGACGCGCAAAACGGCCCCGGCATCTACACCGCCTGGTCGCATCACTGGATTGAGTGGGAAGTAGATTTCGGCGACAAGCCCGAAGAAGGCGAGCAGGGCGGGTTCTTCGACATGGTGCTCGGCGCCACCAACCGCGGCATCGTGGACAACCAATATCAGTTCACAGTGGACGTATACGTGGACCAGCAGAAGAAGGGCACGCTCACGATCCAGGCCGACAGCCTCACGATACGGGAAGGCCGCATGCGCCTCGGCGCGCTGAGCGGAATGCACCGCGTGCGCCTCGTGTGGACCAACGACAAGTGGATCCCGGAGCAGCTGGACGCCAACATCCGATACGCAACGTTGAAGTTCATCGAACAACCCAAGTAAGCGTACTCATGCCGGCGGTTGATACGTCTCGCCATCCTTCTGACTGAAGAAGGTGACGCGGTAGGTCGGGCCAAGCTCCCTGCGCAATCGTTCCCACAACTTCTTGCCAACCCGGTCGAACTGGCAAATCTTCGTCCACGACTCGAACCCGCCTTGCCGTGGATCGTCCGGATCCAGAGTGCCGTCGTAGTAGCGCCCCCATGCCGCAAGCCGTTGCCGTGTGCTATCGGCAAGCGGGACCGCTTCCAGTTCAATCGGGCCCACAACCTCGCCGCCATCGTGCCACAGCATGGTGTTGCCGTACTCCGCCATCAGCTTCACGTGATGCACGCGGACATTGCTCAGGTTCGATCGACTGGCAGAGCGAGAGGGCATAAGGACCCCGAAAGTGTGCTGGCGGAGAAGGGACTCGGACCTTCCCCCACCCGGCCCTAATGGCCTACCTGAGCAACCGCCACACTTCCTTGGTGTCGGCAAGGTCGGCTGGTGTCAGGTGATGATTGTCTTCGACATTCTTCGTTGCGCCGAGAGCAAGCAGCACTTCCACCATCTCGAGATTGTCGCGCCTTGCCGCTTCGTGCAATGGTGTGCTGCCCGAGTCGTTGCGAATGTCCACGATCGCGCCGGCTGACACCAGAAGTTTCACTGCGTCCGTCGCGCCGTACGCGGCAGCTCTGTGAAGGGCGGCGTTCCCGTGCGAGCCCTTGAAGTTCACATCCATTCCCACTTCAGCGCAGTATGCGACGACTTCCAGACGACTCATGGAAGCCGCCCGTATGATCACATTGTCGCCGTTGGACGACCTGGCTTCGATGTTCGCGCCAGCCTCGTGCAGGAGCTTCACAATCTCAACGTGGCCGGAGAATCCCGCGTAGAGAAGCGGCGTCATGCCATGACTTCCTTTAACTTCCAGCCTGCTCCCGCTTCCGGGGACTTCAAGGAATCTGCGTACGAAATCGATCATGCCGAAGGACGCAGCCCAACAGATAGGAATACGGTCTTTCCGATCCGGCTTGTACGGGTCCGCCCCGTGCTGCAATAGCACATCCGCCATGTCAACTTGGCCTGTCATTGACGCGGTGACAAGCGCGTCCTGAATGCTGATCCCGAGATCCGGTGAAGCCAGCAAGGTGCGCACGTTTGACATGTTTCCGTTGACCACCGCTACGCCGAGCGCGGCACTCTCACCCGGCCCGAGGTTCTCTACATCGGCTCCGTGTTCGAGCAGTACGGGAAGGCAGCGGCTTTCTTTGTTGCTTGCCGCGAGATGAAGCGCACCCCACTTGTCTTCGAAGAGTCTGTCCGGGTCAGCGCCATCTTGCAGGAGCTCTTTCAGCCGATCCGGGTCGTCATCGGAGATGGCTTGACGCATCTCCTGCTGCAAATGGGATTGAGGGGGCGGCGCGGTGCACGCCGCCGTCGCAAAAACAACCAGAAGCGTCGCCAGGTTGAACACCACCTGCGCAGCGGTCCGAAATTAATGCGGGCGAGAACGGTGCGTGTGCAAGGTGAGTCCTCAGTTGCAACGCAATCAAGAAAGTCTGGCGGAGGAGGAGGGATTCGAACCCCCGGTGACCTTTCGGCCACGTCGGTTTTCAAAACCGATGCAATCAACCACTCTGCCACTCCTCCGCTGGCTGAAGTGTAACGATGAACAGTTGCGCCGTGTAGGGGCGACGCTTGCGTCGCCCTCAATCTTGGGAGACGTCAACACGATCCGAGGGCGACGCACGCACCGCCCCTGCACATCGGGAATAATCCCGCGCGCTCCCGCGGTTATGGCCCTGAATGGGGCCTCTTGCCGACATCCTGGCCACCTTTGACGTCCTTCCCCGCACCGCGCGCACGCTGGTGCTGGTGGGCATTGCGGGCGGCGCCGCGCTGGGGCTGAAGGTGCTGGTGTTCGCGCTGATGCGTCGCTGGCGCAACGGCGACGACCCGCGCCTGCTAGATCGCGTCCTGCACCGCATCACCTGGCCCGCCAACCTGCTGGCGCCGCTGATCGGCATCGTCGGCGTGCTTGAGCTGGTGGAGTTGCGCACCGCGCTCTCCGGCACCATCTCGCTGATCCTGCGGCTTACCGTAATCGGCGCGGCAACCTGGGTCGCGATCGGCGTGCTGCGCGGCCTCGACGACCACGTCACCGAACGCTTCACCGGCGACAGCGCGCGCGAGCGGCGCTTTCGCACCCAGTCGCGCATCGTGCGCCGCTTCGCGTCGGTGCTGCTGCTGTTTCTTGCGGGCGCGGGGCTGCTGATGACCATCCCGCAGGTGCGCAACTTCGGTGTCAGTCTCGCGGCATCCGCCGGCGTCGCGGGCATCATCGTAGCGGTCGTCGCGCGGCCGGTGCTGTCGAACGTGATCGCGGGCGTGCAGCTTGCGTTCCAGGAACCGTTCGAGATCGGCGACATGATCAAGGTGGAAGATGAAGTCGGGTGGATCGAAGACATCCACTGGACCTACGTAATCGTGCGCCGCTGGGACGAGCGCCGCTCGGTGATTCCCCTGACGCGCTTCGTGGACGACAGCTACGAGAACTGGTCGTTCACCAACCGCAAGCTGATCGC
>CAZNBU010000434.1:0-3316 GCA_964571035.1 uncultured Planctomycetaceae bacterium
CCGGGTAACCCGAATGCCGGTGCCGCATACACGAATGGCACCTGCGACCCCGGCAAGCCCCGCGGCCCGAATGGCGGCGACGGCATTGCCGTGGCGCAGTCGACGTTGGATATCCTTCCCGAAGTGCTGAACACGATGCTCCGGTTCGGCTACAACGAGCAGGATCAGCTGACCTCGATCTTCTCGAACTGCACCGCCGGCAACTGCGCCGTGAACAACGGTTACCCGGACGGTGTGGACAGCCGGTGGCTGTCCTCCGGCCGCCTCGGTATCGACCTGGCTATGGTGCTCGACCAGCCGTTCTCCATCGGCTCGAACGGCCCCGGCGGCTCCGGCCTCATCAGCTTCGACCAGTCGCTCGTGCGCGAGATCCTCGAGAAGATCAGCGTCATGACGGCCACCGAGGCGGTGAACTACCTGCTGCTCATGGCCCAGAAGATCGCCGAAGACATCCAGCCGATCAACGGCACACTCTCCGTGCCCGATCCGCAGGACATCACCCGCTCGACGGCCTCGGTCCGCGCCCTTGCGGATCCGGACGGCGACGGCAACCCGGCACCTGACGGCCTGCTCGACGATCTCGTCCCGGTCATCCAGGCTCTCGGCGCCTCTGGCCTTGCCGAACAGGCACTGAAGCTGATGCGCGCGGCCCGTGCCTGCGGCGTGGACGATGCGCCCGGCGCCAACGGACGTGACATCCGCGGCGGCGAGCTGCTCAAGTCATCCGAGGACCTGACCCTCATCCTTCTGGATGCGTGGTCCGGTGCCCGTGCCAACGACGGCAACAACGACGGCACGAGCCGCGACCTCGCCTTCACCGCGCCGAATGGCAACAACCAGATCTGCCCGGCCGACGCGCCTGGCGTGGATCCGGGTGCCCGCGGCTTCACGGGCGGCCCGCTCGACCAGAACCCCCCGCGTGAGCGTGCGGTGCTGGCGGCATTCACGAACAATACCACCACGCTGCGCTTCGACAGCACGGTCGTGACGACTCTGGATATCCAGAACAACGGTGCGGCCTACATCGGCGGCCTGGTGACGGTGATCGACGGCCCGGCGGCCGGCGAGACCCGTCGTATTACCAACGCGGCCTATGCTGCCCCGGACCTTACGCTTACGATTGACGCTCTGAGCACCGATCCTGACACTGGTGATGACGGCAACGAGATCATCGACCTGTCGCTCTCCTCGGTGAACGTGGGCGCGATTCTGGGCGGCAACGACCTGGCACTCACGGGTGACCCAACGGGTGATCCGTGGTTTGAGGCCCGGAACTGGGGTGCCGCCACGCAGGCGCTCCCGCCGACGACGGCCAACTTCCGGTCGGCCGGCACCGGCCCCGGCGCGTTCCTCTGCCTCCAGACCCGTGCGTCTGACCAACCCGGTGGATTTGACGAGGCTTGCGCCCCGATCACAACCCGTCCGGGCGTGGGTGCAGCCAACGCTACCTACTGCTCGGTGAACACGATCGCCCGCAACTGTCTGCGCGCCGAGGCGTTCACCGACCAGGTGGGCACGTGGGGCTTCGCCTACGACAACCTGGTTCCGTTCGCAGCCGCGAACTGCAACCAGATCACCTATACGGTTGATGCGACGAGCGATGACACCCAGATCGTGATTGTGGACGCCACGCTGGCAGCGGCGGCGGCCCTCAACGCGAACACGTGGTTCAATGGCAAACCGCTGATCTTCGTCACCAACGGCACCGCTGGCGTAACCGCCGGTGACCAGGTGCAGATCACCGCAACCGGTATTGTCGGCCCGACCGTGACCTTCACGGTAACCGGCATGACTGGCGGTGATGACCCCGATACCGCCACGGTCCGGCTGTTCTACGGCCAGGAATGCTCCTACCGTGTGCGCATGATGCGCGAGCCCTACAACGGCTGCTTCGCCGGTGCGGACATCGGCGGCTCGGGTCTCGGTGTGGATCTGTCCAGCTTTGGCGGACCGACCCCGCTCACCCCGAACGCCTTCCGCGATTCGCGCATGGACTTCCTGATCCGTGCCGCAAACGCCCTGGCTGACGGTGTGAACGCCGTGGATACAACCGGTGGTGCTGCGGTTGACCAGGACTTCTTCGACCGCGTGGGCAACCTGCTCACCGTGGCGGTGCAGCCGAACCCCGACCCGCAGGCGGCCAACAACCGCTCCATCGCCTCCAACCTGATCTTCGGGCCGGATGGCGTGAACGGAACGGGCACGGGCCCCGTGCAGCGGCTCCTCAACGACGCACCGACGCGCAGCGCGCTGACGGCAGCGGGCAGCCTGTTTGCGGAACTGACCGCAGCGGTTGTTGCTCCGGTGGCTGGACCGCCGAGCGAGGACGTCTACGACCGTTATCCGAACTTTGACGATGCAGCAGGCACCGGCTGGCCGCAGCCTGTGGGTATCGTCAACTGCTTGAACACGGTCAGTGGCACCTGCGATGGCAATGCCGTGAACGACGCGGTTGACTACCAACTCCTCGTGCTGGCCGGCATCCTCGAGACGCTCGGCGATCGCGACGGTGTGGACGGTACGCTTGGTGCCAACACGACAGTTGGTGCCTCGCGTCAGGGCTTCACGGACGATCCGCGGATCCTCTTCAACGTGGCTTCGCAGTTCATCCAGACGGACCTGATCCGCCAGCTGATCCCCGGCATCCAGATCATCGCCGAGCAGACGGACCTTGTGCCGGCTGTTTCGAGCGATGCGAAGAGTACGATCGTTACGACGAACAACGGTGGCGGCATGATCATTGAGGGCCTTGCGCTCGCCAATATCATCTCCCGCACGGCCCGTTCGCAGAACGGTGACACGAACGGCATTGACTACGACGGACGCATCTACGATGCGGCCAGCTATGTCACGCCGTCGCAGCAGCGTCCGATCATCACCGGCATCGAGATCAGCCCGACCTACGGTCTCGTCCGGACGATCGTGGAACTGCTGGACGACTGGGAGCAGAACATCGACTACACGGGCGGTGTCGATCCCGTCCCATTCGATACCGGAAACGCCGAGTACCAGAACAACATGCGGTACCGGAACAAGCTGGTGGCGCTCCAGGACCTGATGGCGAACCTCATCGGCTCGCAGCGGCAGGGTCTTGAGCATCCGTTCAACACGGAGAACCACCTGTCCCGTGCACTGCGTCTGGTGACGGACATCGTCCGCGACACGGATGTGTTGACGGCCGGTCATGACCGCACGATCGACAACATCCTGTCGGTCCAGGTGGGCCTCATGCAGCGCGACATTATCGACACACCGGTGACCATCGGGGTTGACTACTACCGCTCCGGCATGGACGTGGTGATGGACTTCCTCAACA
>CAZNBU010000435.1:0-3316 GCA_964571035.1 uncultured Planctomycetaceae bacterium
CCGAGTCTCCACCTCCGTCGATCGTGGCAATCAATATGCCATCCCCGCTGTTGTAATCGTCATCGAAGTTCGCGTCCTTCCATTTACCGGCTTCCTTGTACTTTACGTTCTGCAGGTGAATGTCGGTCCAGGGATTGTCCTCGCCAGTGTCGTTAGTGATCTCGATGCACACAATGGGTGTCGGTGTGCCGACCTTGCCTTCTACTTTTGTAGGGGTGTTTTCCTCACCTTGGTCGTCCTGGCCGGATGCCGGACCAATCGGTGTGCCCGCCACAACAATCGTCGGTGTGTTGAGGGCAAAAGCAGCCCCCAAAACCAACAAGGCGAGCGCAGTAAGCAACGTCTTCATGTGTGGTCTCCCGTCTGTGGTTTGCCCCCTTTTCCAAGTGCGCACGGGTAGTGGTTATCACACACACACACACATATATAGCAACCCAAAATCCAGCAATGGTGTCGCAATAAAGGCGCAATTATGCACCCTTTGCATAGCCGATCTGTCCGTGCAGTGGCAGGAACCAATTCTACGCGTCGAGCTTCTTGCGCTGGGGGTCGAGTTCGCGGTCTTCGGCGACTTCGCGCTCGATGTAGCGGATGATGGCGTCGGCTACATCCGCCCCCGTGGCTGTCTCAATGCCTTCCAGCCCCGGGCTGGAGTTGACTTCCAGCACCAGCGGGCCGCGCCGCGCGCGGATCAGATCCACGCCGGCGACGCCCAGGTTCATCGCGCGGGCAGCCGCCAGCGCGACCGCGCGCTCCTTGCGCGTCAGTGTGACCGCCTTGGCGGTGCCGCCCCGGTGCAGGTTGCTGCGGAAGTCGCCCGGCGGCGCGGTGCGCTCCATCGCGGCGACTACGCTGTTGCCAACGACGAACGCGCGGATGTCGTGCCCCTCGGCTTCGGCGATGAACTCCTGGATCAGGAAGTTCGCGTCCAGTTGCTGAAAGGCGCTGATCACCGCTTCTGCGGCCTTGTGCGTCGGCGCCAGCACGACGCCCGCGCCCTGGCTGCCTTGCAGCAGCTTGATCACCAGCGGCGGGCCGCCCACAAGGCTGATCAAGCTGTCCTTGTCCAGCGTCGTATGCGCGAACCCGGTCTTGGGCAGGTCGATGTTCTTGCGCGAGAGCAGTTGCAGGCTGCGCAGCTTGTCGCCGCTGCGAACGATGGCCTGGCTGGCGTTGACGCAGTAGGTGCCGATCATTTCGAACTGGCGCACTATGGCTGCGCCGTAGCCCGCCTCGGGCCCGCTGGCGACGCGCGGGATGACGGCGTCGAACTTCTCCAGCGCGCGGCCCATGTACATCACCTTGGGGCTGCGCGCGGTGATATCGACGTAGCAGCGCAGGTAGTCCACCACCGTGACCTTGTGGCGGCGGCGCTCGCACGTCTCGCGCAGGCGGCGCGTGGAGTACAGCGTGGGGTTGCGCGACAGGATGCAGACTTTCATGGGCGCAACGTTAGCGGCGGGCGGCGTTCTGTCGATGGCGGCGCTACTGGGCCTCCACCGCTTCCTGGCGGCCGGATTCCGTGGCGCGCTGCCGGGACTTGGGCAGCAGCAGGATCACGTCGGTGACGCCGTTGTAGTCGGTGCCCGCGGGCTCGATCCCTTTGGCTTTCTTCACCAGCAGCGGGGTTTCGCCCGCGCGGCGGATCACGGTCTTGCCGTCCTCGCGCCCGGCTTCGCCGCGTTTGCGGGTGTGCACCTCGGCGCGGCCTTCTTCAATCATGGCGGACAGCAGGGCGATGTCGATCTTGCGCCCGGCCAGCACCTTGGCGTGCTCGGCTTCGATCATCTTGTCCGTCACGCCCTTGGCCCCGCCCAGCACAATCCAGGCCTTCAACCCGTGCTGCAGCCGCCGGGCCATCTGAATAAACAGCAGGTTGACTTCATCGTTTGGCGTCATGGCGATCACGCCCTTGCGCGTCTCAACGCCCGCTCGCAGCAGCACGTACTCATCCAGCCCGTTGCCCTGCACCACCGTGAGGCCCGCCGCTTCAGCCTCTGCAGCCACGTCCCGGTTGCGGTCGATCAGCACGACCTCTTCGCCGGCCTCCTTCAGGGCAAGCGCGGTCGCAATCGCCACGCGGTTGGCGCCAAAGATCAGCCACCCCTGGTCAACCTTCGCCAGCACTTTGAGCAGGCGACCGACCGGCTTGCCGGTGAGGCCTGCAATGGTGACGGTCAGGACGATCGTGGCAAACACGACGGCCCGGAACTCCGTGCCGCCCTCAACCCCTTTGGCCGCCATCTCAGTGGCGAATAGCGACGCCACCGCGGCTGCAACAATGCCGCGTGGGCCGATCCATGAAATGAAGAGCCGCTGGCGCAGGGACAGGTCCGTGCCGATGGTCGAGATCAGCACCGACGCCGGCCGCACCAGCAACAGCACACACGCGGCCACAGCCGCCGCCTGCCACGCCAGCCCTTTCAACTCATCCAGCCGGACGTTGGCGGCGAGAATTACGAACAACAGACCGATGAACAGGATTGAAAGCTCTTCCTTGAACTCGATCAACTCTTCCTGCTTCTCCGTGCCAAGCGCGCCGACCACCAGCCCCGCGACCACGGCGGCAACTACGCCTGACTCGTGCGCCACCGCGTTGCTGAGCTGGAAAGCCAGAATCACCAGCGCGAGCGTCGCGATGCGGTTGACCCCCGCCTGCGCCAGGGCTCGCCAGCGCCCCAAGGCCGCAATGACCACCCCCATCGCGCCACCGACGATCCCGCCGGCTACCAGAATGCCGCCCAGGCTCATCGCCGCCTTGCCGAAAGACTCAAGGTTTGGCGTCAACGCAATTGAGAAAAGCGCCGTCGCCAGCACGGCGCCGACCGCATCGCCCATCACACCTTCCGCTGCAAGAATCGTTGCGACCGTCTTCTCGGCCTTGATGCGGCGCAGCAGCGGCGCGATCACGGTTGGCCCGGTCACGATCAACAGCGCGCCGAACAGGGCTGCGATCTCAACCCGCCAACCCATAATGAAGAAGGCCGCCGTCCCTGCCCCGGCGGCTGCGATCAGCGCCCCAACCGTGATCAGCCGGCGCACAGGCTTGCCGGTGCGTTTCAACCGCCGCGGGTTCAGTGACAGCGCGCCTTCGAACAGGATCACCGAGACGCAGAACCCGACTACGATCTGCAGCCACTCGCCTAGCTCGGCGGGGCGCACTACGTTCAGCAGATCGGGGCCAAGCAGCACGCCGAACCCGAGCGCCAGCAGGATGCCCGGCACGCGCAGCACGTTGCCCAGCACCACGGCAAGCATCCCCGCCGTCATGGCGAGTGCCAGCGTTAAGGCGGCTGAATCGAAAAGGTCCGGCATG
>CAZNBU010000436.1:0-3313 GCA_964571035.1 uncultured Planctomycetaceae bacterium
ACGCAAGCTGGAAGACATTCTGTTCGGCGCACCGCGCCACCGGGCACGGTCAGTCCCGCGGGTGGCCAGCGTGCTGGCAGCGGCCGTGCTGGCGGTGCTGGCCGCGGGCATCGTGCTGCGCTTTCATTCGGCGGGGCAGCTCGACGCCCGGCTGTGGGAATTCTTTGCCTGGCCGACCACCTGGGCCTTCATGGCCCAGGGCCTGCTCGGCACGGTGGCCTCGGCAGCGATGGCTGCCGTCATTGCACTCGCGCTCGGGCTGGTGCTGATGCTGGGGCGCGTGGCGCGACTGCGCATCGTGCGCTGGCCCAGCGTCGCGGCCATCGAATTTCTGCGCGGCACGCCCTCGCTGCTGCTCATCTACGTGTGCTTCCTCGTGCTGCCGCAGGTCGGCATCAAGCTGAGCACCTACTGGATGCTCACCTTGCCCATCAGCCTGAGCACCGCCGCCGTGGTGGCCGAGGTCTACCGCGCGGGCGTGCTCGCCGTGCCGCGCGGCCAGACCGATGCGGCGCGCAGCCTGGGGTTGACCGAAGCCCAGGTGTTCTTCCACGTGGTGTTCCCGCAGGCCATCCGATACATCGTCCCGGCGCTGGTCGCCCAACTGGTCATCGTGGTCAAGGACACCACCTTTGGCTACGTCGTCACCTACGGCGAGCTGATGCAAAACGCCAAGGTGCTGATCGCCAACTACCACTCGCTGGTGCCGGTGTACCTCGTGGTCGCGCTGCTCTACTGCCTGGTGAACTACGCGATCTCCGGTGCGAGCAAGCGGCTGAGGGGGCCGATGCATTGACCCTCGCCAAGCGGCCCATCTGGCCGTGGCACGGGGCTCCGGCCAGGAATGAAGGTGCGGGTTCGGTTGTAGCGGGCTCCGGATGCTGAGAGATTGGCGCCGCGATTTGCTCTCGGCCAGAAAGCGAGAGAGGCCAAGCCTTACGATAGGGCGCGAACCGCCATCCGGCCATCTGCAGCCAGGCGCCCGGCCGCATTGAAACCAGCAACCCCATGCCCTCCGACCTTGATTTCGAGACCCTCAAGAGCCGCCACCGCGCGGTGCGCGAGCAGCAACCCGAGCATCTTCGCCTGCGCATCCACCGCGCGCTGAGCTGGTTGCAGCGCGCCGCCCGGGCCGACGACGGGGACGGCCGCTTCCTGTTCCTGTGGATCGCGTTCAACGCAGCCTACGCCCAGGAAATCTCGCGCGACACGCCGCTGTCGGAGCAGACGCTGTTTCGCGACTACCTGCACCGCGTCTGCACCCTCGACACCCATGGAGCGATCTCGACCCTGGTCTGGCAGCAGTTTCCCGCCAGCATCCGCGTGTTGCTGAACAACCCCTACGTGTTCGAGCCGTTCTGGGAGTACCACCGCGGGCGGCTCGGGGCGGACGAATGGCAACAGCGCTTCGCCAAGGCACGCACCCAGGCGCAGCGCGCGCTCGCCAACAACAATACCGTGATGGTGCTCAGCATCGTGTTTCAGCGCATCTACACGCTGCGCAACCAGCTCATCCACGGCGGCTCGACCTGGAACAGCGCCGTCAACCGCGACCAGGTGCGCGACTGCGTGCGCCTGCTGGAACAGCTCGTCCCCGCCTTCCTGCGCCTGATGATCGAAAGCCGTGACGACGACTGGGGCGCAACCGCTTGCCCGGTCGTCTCCGCCGACGCCGCGTGAGCCCGCGCACCGACCCGGCGGCCGGCGACGCAACTGCCCCCAGCGAAGGGCAACGCGCGCCCCTGACTTCACCTCCGCACCGAACCCCCATGCACGAAATCATCTGCCCGCACTGCCACAAGGCCTTCAAGATCGACGAGGCCGGCTATGCCGACATCCTGAAGCAGGTCCGTGACAAGGACTTCCAGCACCAGTTGCACGAGCGGCTCGAACTGGCCGAGCAGGACAAGCGCAACGCCGTCGAGCTGGCCGCGGCCAGGGTCGCCGCCGATCTGCAAAAGGCCGCTGCCGACAAGGACGCCGAAATCCAGGCCCTGCGCGCCCGGCTGGAGGCCGGCCCGATCGAGCGCGCAGCCGCCGTGACGGCCGCCCTGCGCGACGTCGAGAAGCAGCGCGACGCGCTGTCAAACGAACTGGCGCAGGCCCGCCGGGAAAAGGAAGCCGCCCTGAAGCTGGCCGACGCCACGCGGGTGAACGAATTGCAAAAGGCGGCGGCGGAGCGCGAAACCGAAATCCTCGAACTCAGGAACAAGCTGGAGGCCAGCCGCGTGGCCCAGCAACTGGCCGTCAGTCAGGCGGTGGGCGCGGTTGAAAAGCAGCGCGACGAGCTCAACGGCCGCCTGCAGCGCCTGGCGCTGGAAAAGGACCTGGCCGAGAAGTCGCTGAAAGAGAAGTACGAAACCCAGATCAAGGACCGCGAAGACACGATCGAGCGGCTGCGCGACCTCAAGGCGCGCCTGTCGACCAAGATGGTCGGCGAGACCCTGGAGCAGCACTGCGAAACCGAGTTCAACCGGATCCGCGCCACCGCCTTCCCCAGGGCCTACTTCGAGAAAGACAACGACGCCCGCAGCGGCAGCAAGGGCGACTTCATCTTCCGCGACAGCGACGACTCGGGCACCGAGATCGTCTCGATCATGTTCGAGATGAAGAACGAAGCCGACGCCACGGCAACCAAGAAGCGCAACGAGGACTTCCTCAAGGAGCTGGACCGCGACCGCAACGAAAAAGGCTGCGAGTACGCCGTGCTGGTGTCGCTGCTCGAAGCCGACAGCGAGCTCTACAACACCGGCATCGTCGACGTCTCGCACCGCCACCCCAAGATGTACGTGGTGCGCCCGCAGTTCTTCATCCCCATCATCACCCTGCTGCGCAACGCGGCGCTGAATGCGCTGCAGTACAAGAGCGAGCTGGCCCTGGTCAAGGCGCAGAACATCGACATCACCAACTTCGAGAACCAGCTCGAGTCGTTCAAGAGCGCGTTCGGCAAGAACTACGAGCTGGCCTCCCGGCGCTTCCAGACCGCGATCGACGAAATCGACAAGTCCATCGATCACCTGCAAAAGACCAAGGAAGCCTTGCTGGGCGCCGACCGCAACCTGCGGCTGGCCAACGACAAGGCGCAGGACGTGACGATCAAGAAGCTGACGCGGGGCAACCCGACGATGGCGGCGAAGTTTGCGGAGTTGGGGAGCCCGGACGGTACCAATTCCCGGTAAGCCAGAACTCGTCACCGTTCATATGTGTCGCGTCCCGAACGACTGCATCGACCCAAAGCGCTATCCGCTCTTCATGGCCCGGGCCGTTCTGCAAGCGTTGATAGAGTCCCTGCAATCGACTGCCGGAGTGAGGT